>JAFGKN010000756.1 GCA_016928605.1 Planctomycetota bacterium
ACGTCGGGGCTCAGCCGCGCGGCGCGTGCCAGGTCCCAGAGCGCGAGCCCCGCCTCGGCCGACTCCACGCCCCGCTGCCCGGCGACCAGCCGGTGAGCGATCATCGCTCCCTCCGATGCCAGCCACCGGCGGCAGACGCGATCGAGCGACTGGAAGCCGATCATGCCCACCATGGGATAGGCGAGGGAATCGCGATCGCCTGAAAAGATATCGAAGCAGTCGCGGAGGAGGATGCAGCGCTCGAGCGGCGAGATCTCCCGCCGGGACCTCTCGCGCATGCGATCGGTCTCCCTGCGCAGAACCTTCAGGAAGGCCTCTCCGCGCCGCGGGCGGTGCAGGAGACACCAGACGATGAACCTCGGCACGGCGAGGAGCAGCCGCAGAAGCGAGATCCGGATCGAGGGGAGGTCCTCGTCGGGGATCGACACGCGACTCCCCCCTGCCGGGTCGACTTGCATCCCGCCGAGCATCTCGCCCAGGTCCCGCTCCTTCACGAAGGGCACGGACCGCAGGATGCCGACGGCGGTGTTCAGGTTGAAGTAGACGCGTCCGGCGACGCGCCCCACCAGCGTGATCTGGCGGACGTCGATCCCGACGAGACGAAAGATCCCGGCGAAGAGGGCGACGAGCGCCGGTTCGACCATCGACCACGTCATCGGAGTGACCACGTCCGGGATCACCTCCCCGGCGTTGGCGTTCGTCCAGACCTGGCCGGCGGCCCATGGCCGGGCGCCTCCCACCGGCGTGATGGGGCGCGACTGGAGCACGTGAATCCGCTCGCCGTCCCACGCCCACTCGACATCCTGGGGCGCGCCGAGAGCGGCCTCGGCTTCGAGGGTGAGCCGCGCGACGCGGCGCAGCAGCTCGTCGCGATCCAGCGGCGAGCTCGGATCCTCGCTCCGGGATCCCGCCGCGGGTGGAAACCGCATCGCGAGGACTTCCTCGATCCCCGGATCCCTTCCCTCGGTCGAGAGGATCGAGAGATCGCTCCGCGAGAGCTTCGCGCGAAACGGCGATGCCCGTCCAGAGACCAGGCTCGAGCCCGATCCTCGCACGAGCTCGATCACCAGTTGATTCAGGCGCCGCCCTGCCGGATCGACGCCGAAGGCGACTCCCGAGATCTCCGCCGTCACCTGCTCCTCGACGAGGACCGCCATCGCGACCCGATTTCCGTCGATGCCGCAGCTCCGCCGGTACTCGAAGGCCCGCTCGGAGAAGAGCGAGGCCCAGCAGGCGCGGACCGCCTCCTCGCACTCGTCGTCCGTCCGCACCGCGAGCACGGTGTCGTGAAGACCGGCGAAGGAGTGGACCCGGGAGTCTTCCGCGAGCCCGGACGAGCGCACCGCGACGCTGCGCGCGCCGAGCTTCTCGAGACCGGCGGCGATCCGGCGGCGGAGCCCGTCATCCAGGGGCTCCTCGATGATGCGGCGCCGGAGCTCGCCCAGAGGACCGCGCCACGCGTCGCCGCCGTCGGCCCCCCGCGCGCAAGCCTGGCGGATCAGCGGGAACAGGCCGTGCGTCTCGATGTGCCGCTGGAGCTCCGAGCTCTCGATGCAGAAACCCCGCGGCACGGGGAAACCGAGCGCGAGCAGCCGCGCGAGGCGCTCGGCCTTCGGGCCGAACTCGCCGCAGGATTCCACACCGATCTCGGAGAGAAAGACCAGCTCGCGCTGCGCGGGTTTCTTCAACGAGACCTCCTCCCAGTGGCGTCTTGCGAGGCTCGATGATAGCAGCGCCTGAGGTGAATGCGAGCGGCCGGTCGCCGACTCCGAGGCCGAATTGGAGGCCGAATCCGAGACCGAATCCCACGACCGATCCCTACCGCCGCCAGCGGCTGCGGTCGCCTCTCCCTTTCTGCTGGGAAGTCGACCAGGGAGACACCGAGGCGAGGAGAAGCGGAGATTCTCCTGCGTGCCTCCGCGCCTCCGCGGCGAGTCGATGCCGCCTTCAGACCGCGGCGGGCGCCTCGGCCTTCCTGGGATGCGTGATCATCGCGGCGATGACCGCCGCCACGAGGCAGAGCACGCCGGCGATCGTGAAGGCGAGCGGAAACTTGTCCAGATCGCCGAGATAACCGCCGAGCAGGGGGAGCAGCACTCCGCCGACGCCGTAGGCCAGGAACACCCAGCCGTAGTTCTGGCCGAGGTACTTCGAGCCGAAGGTGTCCGCGGTGATCGTCGGAAAGAGGGCGAAGTTGCCGCCGAAGTTGAACCCGACGCACGTCGCCGCGATATAGAGAAGCCACTCGTTGCCGGCGAGCTTCGTGAAGAGCAGCATGAAGACGCCCTGGGCCGCGCACATCACGATGATGGAGGTCTTCCGTCCGAGCTTGTCGCTGAGCCACCCCCAGGCGATGCGGCCGATCCCGTTGGCGAGAGCGAAGCAGACGCCCATGGCGGTGCTGGCGATCGCGCCGGCGGTGATCGAGTCGATGCCCTTGGCGACAAGCGCCCGCGGCGGGAACGCTTTCATGAGGCCGATGGTCATGAGGCCTGCCCCGGCGCTGAAGATGAAGACCGAGAAGATCATGTAGAACTGGGGTGTCCGGAGCATCTCCCCGCTCGAGAAATCCACGGTTCCCATCGCGGGCTTGCCGCCTTGGTTGGGCGCGGGGGGCTGCCAGCCCGCCGGCTTCCAGCCCGCCGGCGGATCGACCATCCAGATCGAGCCGACGACCACGGCGACCAGGAACGCGACGCCATAGGTCACGAAAACCGTCGGGAGCCCGAAGTTGGCGATGAGGTGCCCCCAGTCATCTCCCATCTTGATCCATCCCAGCGCACCGAAGCCGAAGCCGGCCACCGCGAGACCGGTGACGAGGCCCTTCTTGTCCGGGAACCACTTCATCGCCACGGCGATCGGGACCACGTAGGCGAGGCCGATCCCGGCGCCGCCAATCCCCCCGATGAAGATGAGGTGGAGCCAGAAGCTGTTCCCCCCCGCCAGGCCCGCCAGGATGTAGCCGAGTCCCAGGACCACGCCTCCGGCCGCCGCGAGCTTGCGCGGCCCGATCTTCGGCATGATGCGACCGGCCAGCACCATGACGATGGCGAAGAGGGCCAGGCCGACCGCGAAGATCGCCTGCGTCTGCTTGTTGTTGAACGCGTAGCGCAGCTTGTCGAGATTCGCCGCGGGCACGTAGGTGCTCACGATCTGGTTGATGCGCTCCTCGATCTGGGTCCTCTGGGCAACGAGAGTCGCCTTCTTCTCCTTGTCGCTCTCGCCGGTGATGTTGGCGTTGATGATCTTGAGCTCGCCCTTGGGTGGAGCGAGATCGGCCGCCATCTTGTCGTACTGCGACTGCTCTATGCCGAGCTGGGCTGCCTGGTAGTTCACGCCGAGGACGAAGTCCTTCGGCGCATTCGCCGCCAGAGGCGGATTGAACACCGACCAGGCGTAGATCGCACCCAGGCAGAGCTGGATCAGCATAGCCCCGACCACGACCCACCAGCGGTTCATGACTTTCGCGTCGGACATGATTCTCCTTTCGAGAGGCTGCGAGCCGTTTCCCTCGTGCGCACCGACCTCGGATGGCATTGCGCGAGACCTCCCGCCCCGCGAGTCTCGAGATCAGACGTCTCCCCACGCGACGACGAGGGCCGCAGGACTCCCCCCGCGGCACAAACGCCCCGTATCCTATCCATGACCGCAGGCGTGTCAAGGCGAAAGGAAATCGCTGTCCTCCGCCGGGCTTCTCGGGCCGGCGGCGCAGTCGCCGGACAGCGGCAGGAGCGCCCACCTCTCTTGCCTCCCCGACCGAGTCGCGTAGAGTAATCGGAGGTCCGCGGCTGCGGGTTGGCCTTCGCCGGCCGGAGACCGGCGAGCCGGATCGAAGGGCTGGCTTCACGGCTGGCGAGGAGGGTATCGATGGCGATCTGGCATCTCTTCCGGCAAATCTCGAGGAGGCGAGCGCGCGAGCGGACAGCCCGCGCGGGGGAGAGCATCGACCGCATCGAAATCCTGGAGCTCCTCTCGAGCCTGCCGCCCTTCTCGAGGCTCTCCCCCCGCGTCACCGACCTGATCGCCAGCTGCCTCGAGCCGCGCTCCTTCCGCCGCGGCGAGATCCTGATGCGCCAGGGCGAGCGGGGGGATCACCTGCTCATCCTGCTCGAGGGGCGCGTTGAGATCCGGATCCGGCTCGAGGACGGCTCGTCGCGCGTGCTCGCGCGTCTCGAGCGCGGAGGCATCGCCGGCGAGATGGCGCTCATCACGGGAGAGCCGCGCACTGCGGACGTCGTGGCCCTCGCCGAAGGGCTCGCGGTGCGCCTGCGGGCGGCGGACTTCGAGAGGCTCTGCGGCCGCCACCCCGAGATCAGCGTGATGCTGACTCACCTGCTCGCCGAGAGGCTCGGCCGCGACGAGATCGACGGGCTGGGAACGAAGACGCTGGGCGGTTACCGGATCCGCCGCCGGCTCGGCCGCGGCGGCATGGCCGTCGTCTACGAGGCCGACGACGAGGCGCACCAGCGCAAGGTGGCACTCAAGATGATGAGCCACGATCTGGTCTACCAGGGCGAGGCGCTTGAACGGTTCCACCGCGAGGCCGACATCGTCCAGAGCCTGCGCCACCCTCGCATCGCCGCGGTCTTCGACCGCTTCGATGCCTACAAGACCTACTTCATCGTCATGGAGCTCTGTGACGGCATCAGCCTGCGGCAGCTGATCGATCTCCACGGGCCGCTCCCGGAGACGGCGGTGCGCCAGGCTCTCGGCCAGCTGGCCGAAGCGCTCCAGTACGTGCATGGCCGCGGCGTGATCCACCGCGACCTGAAACCCTCGAACGCCATGGTAAACCGCGACGGCGGGATCCGGCTGATGGACTTCGGCATCGCGCGCCCCGCCGCCGCCGAGACCCGCCTCACCCCCACCGGCATCATCCTGGGCACCCCCGCCTACATGGCGCCCGAGCAGCTCGCGGGGCAGCCGGCGGACGAGCGCGCGGATCTCTACGCCCTCGGCCTGATCGGCCTCGAGATGCTGACCGGCCGGCCGCTCTTCTCCGGCGGCGACGTCGCTTCGATCCTCTACCAGAAGCTCACCTGGAGGCTTCCTCCCCGCGAGGAGATCCGAGCGGATCTCAGCCCCGAGCTCCACGGTGTTCTGGCGCGGCTCCTCGAGAACCGGCCGGAGAAGCGCGGCTGGCCCGCCGAGCCGATCACCGCCTGGGCCGCGCCCATCGACCCCGATCTGCTGGTGAGCCGAGCCGCGGCGAGGCCGCTCCCTCCCATCGACTCCGGCGCCGAGACGCGCACGGCGCCCGGCGAGTCGCCGTGACCGGCGCG
>JAFGKN010000757.1 GCA_016928605.1 Planctomycetota bacterium
CCCGGTCCCGACGCCGAGTACCTGCTCCTCGAGGACCGCTACGTGCTCGAGAAGGGCGGCGACATCGTCCACGAGCGCGAGATGCGGCTCAGGATCAACAGCTTCGTGGCGATGCATCGGCGCTACGGCGAGACCAAGGTCGAGCTCGACCCCGCGGCCGCGACGATCGAGACGCTCCACAACCGCACCGTGCTTCCGAGCGGCGAGGTCGTCGACGCGCCCGAGAACGCCGTGATCGACGACCTGCCGCCGGCCGCGCACCGCAATCCGCTGTGGTCGCATCTCAGGCGGCGGGTGTTCGTGCACACGGCCCTCGAGCCGGGAGCCGTGATCGAGCTCGGGTGGCGCGTCACGCGCTCGGGACGCGCGTTTCCATGGCTCGAAGCGAGCGAGGCGATGGCCGCCGAGGTGCCCATCCGGGAGCGCATCGTGCGCATCGAGCTTCCCGCCGGCGTACAGCTCCGCGGCGGCGTCGCCCATCCGCGCGATGGCGCGGGCGCGGCGGATGGCGCCGGCGCGGCCTGGACCAAGCCGGCGCGGGCCGACGAGCCGGGAGGCGCTGTGTGGGTCTGGCGGCGGACCGATGCGCCGGCCGTCCCCGACGAACCGGGCGCGCCCGCGCGCGCGGCGTGTGTGCCGATGCTGCGCGTGAGCACGTGTCCGGGCTTCGCGGCCCTCGCCGAGGAGCTCGCGCGCCGCGTCGCGTCGGCGGGCCCCGCGCCTCCCGATGCGCTCGCGGCGGTCAAGGACGCCGCGGCCGAGGAGACGGACTGGGAACGCCGCGTGCTCGCGGCGCTCGACGTGCTTCCGGAGAAGCTCACCGCGAGCGCGCTCGGGCCGGCGCTCCAGAACTGGCGGCCCAGACCGCTCGCGGAAGTGTGGCAGAGCGGCGTCGCCACGCCGCTCGAGCTCGCCATCTTCCAGGCGGCGGCGCTCGAGGCGCTCGGCATCGCGGCGCAGCCGGCTCTCGCTGCGAGCCGCGGCCATGCCGCTCCAGCATGCCCCGCGCTCGCGGGCTTCGAGCGCCCGCTCGTACGGTTCAAGGATCCCGCCGGCGCGTGGCGCCTCTGCGATGTGCGCGATGCGGCGAGCGGCGCGCCGCTCGAGGCCGTGCTCGATGCGCCCGTCCTTCACGGCGAGATCGGAGACGGCGATCCTCCTGTGCTCGCCGCCCCGGCGTGGCAGCGGAAGGCGGTCTTCGCCGGAGAGATCACGGCCGATGGCGCCGTACGCGGCTCGTTGAGCTTCTCCGCGACGGGCGGCGCCCTCGCGCACGGCACGCTCGTCCGGGAGCCGCAGCGCCTCGCCGATGATCTCGCCGCGCAGCTGCTGCCCGGGGGCAAGGCCCAGAACGTCCGCGTCACGGCGCTCGGACGGCTTGCGGGCAGCCTCGCCTGCACGCTCGAGGGCGCGCTGCCCGTTCCCGATGCGCTCGGTCTGATCCATCTCGACGCGAGCAAGATCGCGGGCGGCGTCGATGCGTCCCTGCCCGCTCTCGCGCCGCTCTCTCGTGCGTGCCCCGTGGCGCTCCCGGGGCCGGGCGTCGAGGAGCTCGACATCACGCTGGCGCTGCCCGAGAGCATGAAGGCGGTCGCGCTGCCGGCGCCGCTTCGCGTGCGGAGCTCGCTCGGCGAGGTCGCGGTCACGGTCGAGGCGCGCGCCGACGGCTCTCTGCGCATCGTGCGCCGCATCGCCCTCGAGGCCGCGGAAGCGCCCGCCTCGGCGCTGGAGGAGGTGCGGAGCCTCGTGAACGCGTGGCGCGAGCCGTCCGCGCGGTCGCTGATCCTCCGCCGAGACGAAGGGGGCACGTAGGCACGCGTTGCCATCGTTTCGTTTCCGCGCCGCGCGCGCTCGCTGATGCTTCGCCGCGAGGAAGGCGGGACGTAGGCACGCGATGCCATCGCTTCGTCTCCGGGCCGCTGCCGCAGGGTGAGGTTCATTCGGAAGAGAAACCTCACCAACCTCAAGCAACCACCGGACGAATGCCCGCGAGCCTTTAGCGAGTCTCTTAAGAATCTCGATGCATGTTTCGGCATGGTTCAGAAATGGCGCGATCCGGGTGACACTGGCGTGTTTCAGAAACGAAGAACAGGCGCCGCAGTCGCCCGGCGCCCATCAGGCGCCGAGGAAGGGGAGGCCGCGTGTCGCGGCCGTTGCGGGGGAGGGGCCGCCTCCCCCGCAAAAAGGGATGGCGTGGTTCAAAACCGGTGTCACCCGGTTTTGAACAACGCCCATGTCTCAGATACAACCCCCGGACAGATGTCCCTGGGGCATACACCTATCTGTGCGGCGTTCCAGTCCGAGGAAGCCGCAGCTTGTTCAACGCCCCTTCCAGTACCCAGGCCGCCTTCGGCAATGAGCCACCGCGACAACCTCAATCGCGTTTCGCCGTTCGCGGTAGATCACGCTGTAAGGGAATCGACGAAGCAAGTAGCGTCGAGTGCCGTGTAAATGCTTTGGGCACCGCCGCGGCGACTCGCCGATAAGGTCGATAGCACGGTCCAGCTCTGCGACGAACGCCTCGACCGCCGCAGGACTCCTCTCGGCGTACCATGCCCGAGCGTGTGCCGCCTCTCGTATGGCCTCCGGGTGGACGTCAACCGCGCGTGCTGTCATCCGATTCGCCGAGGATCCGTCTACGCGCTTGCGCCCACGGGATCAACTTCACCTGGCCGGAGTCGATCTCGCGGAGTCGTTTCGCTATCTCCTCTGACCAAGCGTCTTCCGCCTCCGCATCGATATCCGGCTCCAGACTCTCGAGGAGCTGGCTTGCCAACGCTGCACGGGCCGCAGGTGGAAGGCGAAGGGCCTCGTCGACGATCTTCTGCTGAGTTGCATCCATGCCGCTATGGTACATCAACGGCCCGACCCGAGCGACTTCTTTCACGCTCTCCGAGCCCCCTCCTGTTGTCAGACTTCATCTCGCGCGAACTGCAGAGCCACCCGCTCGGCACTACCCGCTTCAACGTGACCGGACTCGCCAGGGCGGCGGATCTCGACCACTCTGACGTCGGCCGGACGCAAGGGCTGCGCTGGCGTTGTTCGCACCCGACATCGTCGAGGCTCTCGTTCGAGGAAGTGTCACGCCTCGCTCGCGCTGGCGGGCTCCGGGAGCGGATACGCAACGACGGCCACGTCGCGGCAGAAGTCGTCGCGACTCGGCGGCATGGGAAGCTGCGCGCGGAGACCCAGAGGTTCGGTATCGCGAGAAGTCAGCCGCTGGTCCCCGTGCCCGTGGACGGGACCCGCCCGCCCCCGGGGACGCTCCTCGTTTTCATCGTGTTGAGTACATTCCTGGTTGACATGCGATGTCCCTCCCCGTTACGTTTCTCGAGGAGGTTTCCTTGAGGCACCTGAAGACACTGAACAACCAGGGGCCCCTGAGTCCCGACGACATCGATCGGCTCGGCGCCGCGCTTCCTGATGTCTGTCGAGCTCATCCGATCGTCCTCCTCTACATCCATGGAGCCCATGCCCAGGGGAGACAGGGCCCGCTCAGCGACATCGATATCGCGATTCTGCTCGATGCCGGTGCTGGTGATGACCACCGTGTCTATCTCGAGATCCTCTCATCGCTCCAGTCGGCGACCGGACGCGAGGATGTCGATCTTGCCGTTCTCAATCGAACGGGTCCGGCCTTGAAGGCCAGAGTGATCCGTCAGGGGCGACTCGTGTACGCCCGAAGCGAGCGGGAGCGCGTAGACTTCGAATCCCGCACGACGCTCGAGGCGCTCGACTTCGAGCACTACTCCCGGATCTACGACGAGGCCCTGTTCCACAACCTGTCGGAGGGAGCAAGCGGTGATGGATCGTGAAATCGTCGCGGCGCGGCTCAGCAAGCCGCGGGAGTGCCTCCGGCATCTCCGACGAATCGCCGTCAGTCCCCTCGAGGATTACCTCTCCTCGGAGATCGATCGTGCTCTGGCCGAGCATTTCTTGCGCCTGGCACTCGAGGTGATGCTCGATGTCGGAAACCATCTCGTCGTGTCTCGAGGCTTCAGGAAGCCACTCCAGCTCCGGGACATACCCTCCATCCTCGCCGAGAACGGAATACTCCCCGGTGATCTGGCGAGGAGGTTGGCCGACGCCACCGGTCTGAGGAACCGGCTGGTGCATGTCTACTCGGATGTCGACCATACGATCATCTACCGGGTTCTGCAGAGCGACCTGGATGACCTCGATGCCTTTGCAGCGCGGATCGCGAACCTTGCAAAGACAGAGGCAAAGACAGAGGGTGACTGTTCCTAGTCTTGCTAGTTCTCGCCGCTTTCGCCCGCCGGCCGCGCCCGGAAGGCTCGATCAGCCGCCGCTTTCCTCGACCGGCTCTCGACCCAGGCCGCATCGCCGTAGAGCCCGGCGCGGCTGATATCGATGGGCTCGAAACCGAGCGCGAGCGCCGGGGAGTCGGGCGCGAGGCGGAAGTCGTGCTTCTCGGCGTCGACGAACCGCGGATCGGCGACGCGCGAGCCGCGGTCGAGCCCCAGGGCCTGCCACTCCTCGAAGGAGCGGCGATAGAAGCGGAGCCTGTCGGCGCCGCCTGTATGCCAGTAGAGGTTCTCGTCCCACGTGCCCAGCGGTTCCTTGGCCGCCAGGCGCTCGTTCAGGGAGCGCTCGCCGTGGGGTATCAGCAGATCGCCCTGCGTTAGATACACGATGTTCCGCCGGAAGGTGCTCGGGCGCTTCTCGCTGTACGGCCACAGGGCGTGGTCCGCGGAGAGCGCGAAGATGTTGTTGCGGATCACGTGCTCGTGGCCGCCGTTGTTGAACATGAGGCCGCCGCTCTGCGTGTTGTAGACGAGGTTGTTCTCGACGGTGTAGTTGCCGCACTGGGCATCCAGGTAGATGCCCCAGCCGAACCGCGGCGTCGAGTACGGCCAGATGTCGTGAAAGACGTTGTTGCGGATGACGCTTCCGGGCGAGACGCCCAGGCAGTAGATCAGCCCCGCGTCGCTCAGGACGCCGTGGACGAGATCGTGGACGTGGTTGTACTCGATCACGTTGTCGTGCGTCCGGTTCGGCTCCAGGCCCCAGTTCCAGCCGATGCTGATGCCGGAGTACAGGAGGTCGTGGATGTCGTTGTGGGAGATCCGGTTCCCGCTGCTCTGCGCCACCCAGATGCCGACGCCGGCCGGGTAGACGTGCCCGCCGTCGTGGATGTGGTTGTTGTCGACGAGGATGCGGCTCGACTCGGCGGCGTCCGTCTTCGCCATGGCGGCCTCGCCCACGCGCACGCCGCCCGCGCCGAGGTCGTGCAGATGATTACGCTGGATCCGGCAGTTCTTGCAGCCGCGGCGAAGCCAGATGCCGTACGTGCCCACGTGCGCGACCTCGCACCCTTCGATCGCGCAGTCGCGCGCCCCGTCGGCCATCACCGTGGCAGGCACCTCGACCGCCGCCTGCGTGCTGCTGTTGCCTTCCGGCGCGAGCACCCAGTCGGCGTGCCGGAATGCCAGGCCCCTCAGCACGACGCGGTCGACGAACCGGCCCGCGTCCGCATCGCCCTCAAGGCGCACGAGCTCGGGCAGAACGGGCGCGATGACCTCGACAGAGTCCATGCGCTCGCCGGGAAGCGGCAGGTAGCTGAGAAGGCCCGCGTCGCGATCGAGGTACCATTCGCCCGGCCGGTCGAGAAGCTCGAAGGCGTTCTCGATGGAGTAGCGCTGGGCTTCCTCCCAGTAGCCGATGCTCCACCATTCGCGCATGGGCGCGGCGAAGACGACCGTGCTCGATTCCGTATCGACGGACTTCAGAGGATGGATGGACGTCTCCCACGAGTGCATCAGGATCACGTTCACGTCGCTCAGCCGCGGCCACGGCCGGATATCGCCCGGAGCGAACACGAACCTGTCGCGGGCGACCGGCTTGGCATTCGGAATCGGAGGGCCGGGCACGAGCTTCGCGATGCGGTGGTATCCGGTGTTCGGGGAGCGCGCGCGCTGCCGGCGCTCGCCGCCGACGAAGAGCTGGCGGAAGTACCACCTTCCGGCGCGCACCTCAGGCAGATCGGCCTGCCACAGATCGCCCGGGCCCTTCCGCCACCCGGTCACGCGCCGCCCGCCGCTCAGGACGGGCCGCTCGCCGGGATACGCCGCGCACACGATTCCCGAATCCTGCGGCTCGAAGACGAGCGGCTGCTCCAGGAAGTACGTTCCGCCGCGGACGAGGATCGTCACGGCGCCTTTCTCCTTCAGCCGGCGCGCCTCGTCTCGCGCCCGCGCGACCGTGGCGAACGGCCCGTCGGTCCGCGCGGCGCTCGGCTCCGCGAGCCGCCCCGACCACGCGTCATCGCCTCCGGTCGCGACGTACAGCTCCAGCGCCTCGGCCGCGGCCGCCCAGCCCGCGGCGATGCAGATGACCGCAATGCTCAATGGACGTGCGCCTGACATTTCTGTTCACCCATAGGAGTTGAGGAAGCGAAGTCACGGCTCGGCGACGAGCTGTCGCGGGCAGCAAGAGTCTCGGTGGAAGCGCGAATTCGTGTGGCCGGGGAAGGAGTTAGGAGTTACCGGAGAAGGTTACCACGGAGGCACGGAAGCACGGAGGGCTTGAGGGAAGTCCCATGACTGCCTCTCCGTGTCTACGCGTCTTCCATGAGAAGGCAAAGAAGCAGGCAAAGAAGAAGGCAAGGAAAGCCAAGGAGGGCCGACGCGGCGGCCAGCCGGACGTGCTCGGGCGCGCCGGCCTGCGTCGCCGCACCGGCCTCGATGGCGTCCCGGCGCCGCACCGCCGTGCGGGTGCGGCGCGGTCGCCAGGCGCGCTGGCGCTACGTCTCTCCCTTCATGCCTCGGGCGGCGGCCTTCTGGACCTGCTCGGGCACGTCGCCGTCCTGCAGCGCCTTGTAGACAGCGTTGGCCTCGGCCTTCCTGCCGGCGGCGGCGAGCCGCTCGGCGGCGCGGAGCGCTCCGTCGATGACGGCCGCCTTCGCTGCGGCGGGGACCTTC
>JAFGKN010000758.1 GCA_016928605.1 Planctomycetota bacterium
GCGAAGGGGCTGCCCGAGAAGCGGATGAACGACTCGTGGTAGATCCTGTCCCCGCCGAAGATGAAGGAGCCCGGCAGCAGCTCGTTCGAGAGGTTCAGCCGGCTTCCGAGCTCGGCCTCGTCGGCATCCGTCATCACGAAGCGGTAGCTGTGGTACGGAGTCGACGGCAGCCGCGTGTCGTGACGGTAGATCAGGTGGCGCATCTGGCCGAGGCCCGGCGCCTCGGGTCGCAAGAGCTCGGGATGCGTCCGCTCGGAGACGTCCGCGGGATACCTCCCCGCTGTGCCGAGCTGGTCGGCCGCCGTGATGAAGAAGACGACCTTGGTCCCCAGGGGCCTCCCGGGAATCGAAGCGCTGTAGTATCCCCCTCCGACCGGAGACATCGCCAGGCGGGCCGGAGATGCCGAAGGGTTGTTCAGCGAGTAGTAAAGGCCGACGGAGGCGTCGTCCACGCCGTCGGAGTCGGAGATCCGGATCGTCACCGTGACATCCTCGCCGTCCCCGGGGACGGCGGGGCTCTGCCGCAGGTCCGTCATCACCGGCCCGAGATTGCCCCCGCTGCGCGCGATCTGCCGCAGCGTCACGCTGTTGACGCGCCCCGGGGTGCCGAGATCCTCCGGCACATGGAGATAGTGAGCCCTCGCCATCGCGTGCTGGTAGCCGTGGGTCAGGATCGTCGGGGAGCCGACCACCCAGCGCGCCTTGAAGGAGATCTGCAGGTCCAGGCCCGTGGGCAGGGTGGCGAGGCCGAAGCCGCTCACCTCGGGAGTCCGCAGCCGGTTCACCTTGTTGTCGCCGCGGCCGGTGGCAATCAGCTTCAGCGAGCCGCTGCCAGAGATCACGTCCTGTGTCGAGCGGCCGCTCCGGATGTGGTTCCCCTGGATCATCCACCCCGCCGTGTTCGACTCGAAGTCCCCGTTGACCAGGTATTCCGTCCCGACGCCCACAGACACGCTGCGATCGACAAGCCGCGGGATGAAGGTCAGGTCGGAGCTCGGAAGGTTGCAGTTATGGACGCGCACGGCGAGCACGTTGGTGCCGGCGACCAGCAGGCTCTTCAGCGAGGTGATGTCCGTCTCGACGAGATCGCCGTCGGCTGCGCACGCGCTTGCTGGATCGTCGAAGACGGCCCCGTCACCGGAGTCCACGACATGGAAGCGCGCCACCTCCGATCCGTTGAGATAGGCGACGAAGCCATCGTCGATGGTGATGCTCAGCCAGAGCTGGTCGATGGCCGCCGGATCCGCGACATCGAACTCCTTGCGGCAGAAGATCGTGAGGTAGTTGTTCTGCATGTCGTCGAGGATGGTCGCGTCGTCGCCATCCGCGTAGCCGATGCCCGTCGGTCCGACGAGCCAGGAGGCGTCGTTGAAGCCCGCGTCCGTCCAGCCCGCAGGTGGCTCCTCCGTCCCCTTGAAGTAGCTCCACTCCTCGCCCACCTCGACGAGCGGCGTGTCGAGGTACGAGACCCCTCCGCTCACCGAGATGTCGTCGACGAATGCGATGCCGCGATCGAGGAGCAGGAGGTTCAGCTCCGGATCTCCGCCGCCGTGGCGGCCGATGTAGTGGAACTCCATCGTCTCGGCCTTGCCGGAATCGTCGCTAGAGTCCCACGCCTGACCGAAGCTGCCATCCTGCAACGGATCGATCCTCTCCAGCGAGGAGCCGGATCCGTCGGCCCAGCGCGGCCACTCGCCTCCGTCGGCGTAGGCGAGCGTATCGACCGTCCGGCCGAGCGCATCGCTCAGCGTGATCCGCTCCCCGCTGTCCCGCAGGGCTCCGAACGCGCTCTGCGCCGCCGCATCGCCGGGCGCGGGTCCGATGACGGCGTCCGCACCGAGGCCGTAGATCGCTCGGATCCTCTCGGGGTCGCGCGCGATCACGAGGTAGGAGTCGGGAGGCATGATGACCCCGCCGGGGATGGTGAAGTCGACGCCGTCCGTCAGCGCCCAGCCCGAGACATCCACGGGCGCAGCGCCCCGGTTGTAGATCTCGATGTACTCCTTGCTCCGGTCGCCGTCGATCGGATGGTACATCACCTCGTTGATCGCGATGGATGTGCTGGCGCTCGTGGCGTTCGGCGCTTCGCGCGTCGGATCGGCGCCGTCCTCGATCGCAGGGCCGCCGTCGGGGATGCGGGCCTCGCTGTAGCCGTCGTGTTTCGGCTCGAAGTTGATGGCATCCGCCACGACGTCCCCCGACGGCTCGACCAGAGCCAGGAAGACGCGATCCTTCACACCCTCCACGATCGACAGGTACATCCCCAGCTCCGTCTCGGTGAAGGAGATAAAGCCGCCGGCCGCGACCGGGAGAGGCCCAGCGATCTCGGACTTGGTGAGAAACGACGGATCATCGGTGATGTAGTACCCGGCGAGATCGACAGTCCCGGCGGAGCGGTTGTAGAGCTCGATCCAGAGCTCGCCGCCGGTCCGGAGGAGGCCCTCGTTGATCACTACGGGCGAGGCCCCGGGAAGATCGCCCGGACCGGGACCCGGGCCCGGATCTTCGGTCGGCAGGATCGGGTCGCCGCTTCCGTCGAAGCCCAGGCCCGCATCCAC
>JAFGKN010000143.1 GCA_016928605.1 Planctomycetota bacterium
CCGCTCGCCTTCGTGGCCGCGGGGGAGCGCATCCGGTCTCGCATCGCGGGGCGGCAGGAGGAGGTCGCGGCGGCTAGCGGAGATGGAGGCGAGGCGCTCGCCGATGTGCTGCTCGAGGTCCGGTCGATCCTGGCTCGAGCGGAGACTCCGAGCTGGCCCCACACCGCCGCCGCCCCCGGCCATACGGAATCCCCTCACGCGGGGGGGACGCGCGAGCTCTTCCGGCGGGTCCGCCGTCTGCCCGAGCTCTACCTCGTCCAGTCCCCGGCGGATCCCGGATGCGCCTCACGGCTCCTCGCCTGCCTGGAGGCCCTCGCGCGCCGGCGCGGAGGCAGCGCCGATCCCTTCCCCGCGCACGTGATCCTGCCGCTCGACGCCGACGGAGACGAGGAGGGCCGGGCCCAGCGCGATCTCTCGCGGAGGATCCTCCGCTGGATCGAGCTCGCTCTCGACCGCGGCCTCGCCTCTTCCTGCGTGGTGCTCGGCGGGAGGACGCGGCCGAGCGATGCGTCTCCCTGCGGCGCCAGCCTGGCGAGCACCGCCAAGCTGCTCTCGATGCTCGCCGATGCCGAGATCGCCGGCGCGATGTCCTCGCTCCTGCCGTCGGCGGGGCCGGCGCTGCCTGCGGCGGCCGAGGAGGGGGCGGAGGAGCCGCCGCCGGCGCGGATCATCGCGGCGGGCATCGCCAGCTTCCAGTGGCGTCCCGATGAGATCCGCGAAGAGCTCACGCGGGCTCTTCTCGCCGGGGCGTGGAGCCGGCTCGCCTGGAGCAGCGACGAGACGGCCGCCACCGCGGATCCGCCTGCCGCTCTGCGCTCGGCGGCCTGCGGCCTGCTCGATCGACTGTTCGGCGAGGACGGCGACGTGGTCGTCGGCGAGAGCCGTCTGCGGCAGGGGCTCGTGAGCTGGCTGCGAAGCCCGGGACCGGCCGGTGGGAGCGCCGGGCCTGGGTGGCGCGAGCGGATGCGGGCCCTCGCGGGCGAGGTCCGGCGGAGGGAGGAGCATCTCGAGCGGGCGATCCTCGATGGCGAGCGGGGAGCCGCCGCGCCCACGGCCCGAGGGCGCGGCGCCGGTGGCGCGCGCGGAGCGCCGGGGGCGCGCGGGCAGATGCACTTCTATCTCCCCTTCTTCCTGGTGGCGGCGGTCGTCTGCGCCTCCGCGGCGGTGCTGGGAGGCGTCTCGATCGTCTACCTTCTCACGGCGGTCATCCTCCTCATCATCGCGACGGTCTTCGTGGGCTCGCTGAGCTCGCAGCGGCACGGGGCACGAGCGGATGGCGGCAGGGGTTGGCTCCGCCGGGGCCGTCGCCGGGGCTCCGCGTCCGCCGGGCAAGACGCGGCGGCAGCGTCAGCACCCGTTTGCAGCGGGGATCCGCTCCGGAGGCTCTCCGCGCTCCGCCTGGAGGCTCGAAGGCTGGCGGACATGCGCCGGGAGATCGAGTCTCTCGACGCATCCGCGACGGCGCTCCGCGACGCGCTGGCTCCTTTCTCGACGCCGCGGCCCGAGGAGCCGGCGAGCGGCGAGTTCGAGAGAGCGCTCTTCTCGGCGCGGGAGATCGAGGAGTGGTTCAGGGCCCGGGGCGGAGAGGCCGCCGCCGGTGGGCTGGCCGACGAGGTCTTCGCCAGGCTGGGATCCGGGGAGGGTGCGCCGCGCGTCACCGAGTGGCTGCAGAGGGAGGCCCGCGAGTGGGCGGGGCAGGCGGTCCAGGACATCGATCCCGAGTCCCTCCAGCGCGCGCTGGGGCGCCCGGACGATGCGTGGCGGCAGCGGCTCGAACGCCTGGCCGCTCCTCGCGCTGCTGCGGAGGATCCGCAGGGGAGCACCCTGTTCGTCTGCCAGGGAGATCTCCGCCGCCTCGCTCGCCCGGGCGACATACTCCGGGATGGTCCCGGCGAGGCGACCTGCATCCGGTGGGTCTGTCCGGCGCGGGTCGAGGATGCTCTCGGGGTTTAGGGGGCTCGCGCGCGCGCGAGGGGCGGCGCGCCTTCGAGGCATCTCTCGCCTCCGACCCGAGAGCGGGTTGCGACCGCCTCGACATGCGTCAGAATACCCCTGGTGTCCGCAGACGGAAGGTGTCCTCCCGGCGGGGATGGAGCTCGCGGCGAGGTCCGGCGTTCCCCTTGTGCATCCGGTAGATCGTACATGAGTTCAAAGCCATGCTGCCTCGGGGATCTGGACAGGGGCCGATATCCTCCGGTGGGGGTCCGCGATGAGATCCGCGCCAACCTGGTCCGCAAGCTCCGCTCGGGCGAGCCCCTCTTTCCCGGGATCGTCGGCTACGACGACACGGTCATCCCCCAGATCGTCAACGCGCTCCTCGCCCGGCACGACATCATCCTCCTCGGGCTGCGGGGGCAGGCCAAGACCCGGCTCTGCCGGCAGCTCGTCGATCTCCTCGACGACGAGGTCCCCGCCATCGCCGGCTCCGCGCTGCGCGAGCATCCGCTCCGCCCTCTCACGCTCGAGAGCCGCGAGCGAGTGGAAAGGGAGGGTGCCTCCCTGCCCCTGGAGTGGATCCCGCGAGAGGCCCGCTACGGAGAGAAGCTCGCCACGCCGGATGTGACGATGGCGGACCTCATCGGAGACATCGATCCCCTGAAGGCGGCTCACCAGAAGCTCGACCTCGGCAGCGAGAAGGTGATCCACTACGGCGTCATCCCTCGGACGAACCGCGGCATCTTCACGATCAACGAGCTTCCCGACCTGGCCCCGCGCATCCAGGTGGGGCTGCTCAACCTGCTCGAGGAGCGGGACGTGCAGATCCGGGGCTTTCCGGTGAGGCTCGTCCTCGACGTGCTGATGGTCTTCACCGCCAACCCCGAGGACTACACCAGCCGCGGGAGCATCATCACGCCGCTGAAGGACCGGATCGCGTCCCAGATCCAGACCCACTACCCCCGCAGCCTCGAGGATTCCCACGAGATCAGCCGGGGTGAGGCATGGACCGAGCGCAACGGCGACCTGCCGCCGGTGGAGATCCCTCCCTTCGTGGCCGACATCCTCGAGGAGATCGCGTTCTGCGGCCGCGCGTCGGAGTACGTCGACCAGACGTCGGGCATCTCGGCCCGCCTTCCGATCGCCGTCCGCGAGCTGCTCGTGAGCCAGGTGGAGAGGAGGATCATCCGCAATCCGGGCGCCCACCCCATCGCGCGCCTCGTCGATCTGACGCAGATTCTGCCCGGCGTCACCGGCAAGGTCGAGCTCGTCTACGAGGGGGAGCAGGAAGGAGCCGCGAGGGTGGCGCGGCATCTCATCGGCAAGGCGTGCGCGAAGGTCTTCGACAGCCGCTTCCCGGACGTGATGAAGGAGGGGAGCGAGCCGGACGAGGAGGCTGCCGCGGAGAAGCGCATCGACCGCGACCGATACCGGCCGGTCCTCCGGTGGTTCGCGGCCGGCCATCGCGTGGATATCTCCGACGAGATGGATGACGCATCGTACTGCTCCGCCCTCGAGAGCGTGCCGGGGCTCGCTCGCCTGGCCGACCAGTTTCTTCCGTCGACCTCGCGGGAAGGGCGGGCCGCCGCCATGGAGCTGATCCTCGAGGGGCTGCACCAGCACTCGCTGCTCGCCAAGGAGGACATCGCCGCCGGGAGCTCCTACTCGGACATGCTCGGCATCATGATGGAGGGGCTGCGGTGAGGATGATGGAGGGGCTGCGGTGAGAGTCCGCTATCTCGACTGGAGGCTGGGAAGCCGGCGCTTTCTCGACCGGCTGAGGCTCTTCGAGAAGATGTTCGTCTTCTTCCTCGTCCGGGAGGACGGAGATGTCGAGCGCGCCCTCGAGCTCATCCACCGCTTGGGGGAGAAGCACGGCCTCTTCGACGAGGAGTTCACCTTCGAGGACCTGAAGCGCCACCTCCTCTCCGAGAAGATCATCCGGGCGACGCCCGCCGGCCTCGCGCTCACGCCGCGAGGGGAGCGGTTCGTCCGCACCGAGACCCTCGACCAGATCTTCTCGGGCCTGAAGCCGGACAGCTTGGGGGACCACCGGACCGTGCACTCCGGCGCCGGAAGGGAGCGGCTCACGGAGACGCGCCCCTACCTCTTCGGCGATGACGTCGCCGACATCGATTTCCGCCGCTCCTACCAGAACGCGTTCCGCCGCGCCGGTGAGGGCGGCTTTTACCTCGAGGAGTCGGATCTCGAGGTGTGCGAGACGGAGCGGTACGTCTCGGTGGCCACGTGCCTGCTCGTCGACGTGAGCCACAGCATGATCCTCTACGGCGAGGACCGCATCACTCCGGCCAAGCGGGTGGCCCTGGCGCTGACCGAGCTGATCCTCAGCCGGTATCCCAAGGACGCCTTCCACGTCATCCTCTTCGGCGACGTTGCCAAGGAGGTGTCGGTGAGGGATCTGACGTACTGCGGAGTGGGGCCGTATCACACGAACACCCACGGCGCTCTGCAGCTCGCCCGGCGCATCCTGATGCGCAAGAAGCACTCGAACCGGCAGATCTTCATGATCACCGACGGCAAGCCGACGGCGATTCTCGTCGACGGCCGCCTCCTCATCGACTCCTTCGGCATCAACCGCCGAATCATCAACAAGACCCTCGACGAGGCCGCCGAGTGCCGGCGCCACGGGATCCCCATCACCACCTTCATGCTGGCCCGCGACCCGATCCTGGTGCGGTTCGTCGAGGACCTGACGCGCACCAACCGAGGGAGAGCCTTCTACGCCTCGCTCGACCGCCTCGAGCAGACGGTCTTCGTCGATTTCATCCGCAACCGGACCCGCAAGGTGCGGTGAG
>JAFGKN010000759.1 GCA_016928605.1 Planctomycetota bacterium
CAGCGCGGTCATGATCTCCCCCAGCGTCCGCATCCCACCGTCCCCCGGCACCCCCGCCGGATAGAGCGAGTGCGCCCCCTCCACCGGATCCGCGCCGCCGTTCGTCGCGATGAACTCGTAGATGTCATCGAGCGTGTACCCCGTGGGCTCGACATCCCCGTGGGCCGCCGGGCCCGCGACGAGCCACACCACAACCCCGCCCAGCACACAGCACGCCGCGATGCCCGCCAGAAAGCGCTTCATGGACGCACCTCCGCTCGAGAGCGACTCTCTTTCCGCGCGACGCCCGCCGCGGCTTCAGACTCCTCCGGCCGCCGGGCGCGCCGCCTCGTCGATGACCTCCACTCCCTTCGAGCCCAGGCTCGCTGCCCGCCGAAGGCGGGTAAGAGCGAGGCTACGCCCGCGCGGCCGCCGGATCAAGGGGAATCTCTCGCGCGGCCGGAGCCGATGTCGCACTCGGGGCGGGGCAACCGCTCAAGGCCCCTGAGGCATCCCAGGAGCCCGGCAGGCGATCAGCTTGGAGCCGCGGCATGCGCATCGACTCGCCCCGGCGCAGGAAGAAGCGCTGAGCGCAAACGATGTTCTATTCACTCGTCGAGCGTTGACCGCGGTCCGGGTGGCCGGGCAGGACGCTCGACAGGAACCACGGCAATCTGCCCCACGAGCCGGGCGCGATAGGTCTTCTCCTGCAGCTCCATCAAGTGCTTCACGTACCGATCGAGGTCGTCGCCGAACCGAGCGCTGACCTCCGAGCGCCGCTGCCGGACTTCATCCACGATGGGGCTGTCGCTCTTCATGGTTCTCTCTGCCATCGTCGCAGTAGTACGACGGAATGGTGGTCTCGATGTACACGGTCGGTTTCACTGTACCATTCTATCCCTGGCGCGAGGGAGCTGCAGCAATCCTCCGCTGCAGTCCCCAGGTCCAGTCGCCTGAAGAAGCCCCCGCAGGACACCCTCCAGCGGGCGGCTCGGCGATGCTCCGCCGCCGGGAGCGCAGGATTCCACCAGGCATCGGAAGCCTGCGCCCTGCGGCGCCTTGTCGGCGATCAGCTCCGGTCCGCGGCACGGGGATGATCCTCGCGTGCCTCCGGCCCTCCGGAAGCTCCGTGTTCTTGCTACTGGGTCAAGAGTCGGGGCCATGAGACCCAGCCGCTGGCAAACAGCCCACGCGTGGCCCTGCTCCTCCATGACGATGTCTCGCGACCGAGCGGCGTTGCGGGTCTTGAAGACGGATCTCCTGAAGCCGAAGCGCCGGAAGAACCTCCCCTGCCGCGCTTCGGGGCCGGGGTGACGAGCGGCCTCGCGGGCGGGTATCGGTTGCCCCGGGCGGTCCCATCAGGTACCGGGGCCCTCGACCGCTCGGCGCCGCCGGGCGGAGCGGCGAGCCGCCCGCTGCCAGTCTCTCTCGCTGCCGGCCCGCTCCGCTCCGGGCGCCGACTCTGCCAGACGCTGCGGGAGTGCCATGATCGCGCTCGAGTCCGTGACCAAGCGCTACGGCCCTCTGACCGCGGTCGACCGCGTGAGCTTCACGCTCGCGCGCGATGAGATCGCGGGCTTCGTGGGGCCCAACGGCGCCGGCAAGAGCACGGTGCTCAAGATGCTCGCCACGTACCTCTACCCCACCGAGGGCCGGCTGCGCGGGGATGGCCTCGATGTGGTCGAGAGGCCGCTCGAGGTGCGCCGCAAGATCGGCTACCTGCCCGGCGACACGCCGCTCTACCACGAGATGCGCACGGACCGCTTCCTCGCGTTCCTCGCGAAGGCGCACGGCTATCGAGGCAGCGTCCTCGAGGAGCGCCTGCGCTGGGTCGTCGACGCCTGCGGCCTCGAGCAGGCGCTCGGCAAGCGGATCAAGGAGTCCTCCACGGGATACCGCAAGCGGATCGTGCTCGCGGCGGCGCTCGTCCACGATCCCGAGGTCATCCTCCTCGACGAGCCGAGCCACGGGCTCGACCCGCTCCAGATCCTCGTCTTCCGGGATCTCCTGCGGAGGCTGCGGCCCGGCCGCACGATCCTCCTGAGCAGCCACGTGATCTCGGAGGTCGCCCAGGTCTGCGACCGTCTGCTCATCATCCACAACGGCGAGCTCCTCGCCGACGGCCCGCTCGACGCGCTCTGCCGGGCCGAGGGCATCGACGGGATCGACCTCGAGGAGCTCTTCCTGCGGCTCGTCCGCCGGCGCGAGAGCGATGGCGGCGACGGCGGCCGGGCCGCGCACGCGCGGGAGGCCGAGGACCGAGCGAAGACTGCGCACGCGCCCGGCGCCGCAGAGGATGACGCGAAGAGTCCGCGGGCGCGCGACGGCGGCGACGGCGGAAGCAGCGGCGCGCGAGCGCCCGGCGCCGGCGAGCGGCCGGAGACCCGGCAGGCGCGGACGGCGCGAGGCGCCGAGACGCCCGAGCAGGCCGAGGAGGCCGGGGAGGCAGCCGATGCAGGATAGCTCCGCCGATCTCTCCGCGATGTCCGCCGCGGGCTCCGAGAGCTCCGGGGCGCCGCCCGCGATTTCATCCGGCGCGCCGTCCGCAGCACCCGCAGCGCCCGCAGCGCGCGGGGACATCTCCTCCGCGCGGGCCCGATCCCCTCGGCTTCATCGAGGGCACCGGAGTGATCCTCCGCCGCGAGGTGGCCGCCTACTTCGACTCCTCCATCGCGTACATCTACGCCGCTGTCTTCCTGCTGCTGTCGAGAGCCATCTTCATGAACAGCTTCTTCCTCGAGTCGCGCCTCGACATGGGCGAGTGCTGGGCGGCGCTGCCCTACCTCCTCGCGCTCTTCATCCCGGCGATCACCATGAGGAGCTGGGCGGAGGAGCGCTCGCAGGGGACGCTCGAGCTGATCCTGACGCTGCCGCTCCGGTCGCTCGAAATCGTCC
This sequence comes from Planctomycetota bacterium, assembly GCA_016928605.1. Classification (GTDB taxonomy): domain Bacteria; phylum Planctomycetota; class UBA8108; order UBA8108; family UBA8108; genus JAFGKN01. Next base: position 2,875 of record JAFGKN010000759.1, read on the forward strand.
TGGGAAAGCACCTCGCCGCGCTCGCCTTCTACCTCTGCGTGCTGGCGGGCAGCCTGCCGATCGTCGCGATGCTCTTCCTGCTGGGCCGGCCGGATCCCGGCCCCATCGCATCCGCCTACCGGGGGGGATCCTGCTCGGATCCTTCTTCCTCGCGCTGGGGCTCTTCGTCTCGGGCCTCACCCGCGAGCAGATCGTCGCCTTCCTGCTCGCGACGTTCGCCTGCGCGCTCCTCGTCCTCACCGGCGAGGAGAAGGTCGTGGAGGTGCTCGACGGCCTGGCGCCGTGGTGGCAGGCGGGCACGTGGCTCCACGACTCGGTCTCGGTGCTGCCGCGCTACGAGTCGTTCTACCGGGGGATCGTCTCGCTGGGCGACGCGACCTACTTCGCGATCCTGAGCGCGGCCTGCCTCGCCATGAACGAGGTGACGCTGAAGCTGCCGCCTCAACGCGCGGCGGGCATCACTGGCCGGCGGCTGATGTCCCCTGGATCTTCCTGAACGTCTGCACATCGAAGTCCACGACCGAGCTGTAGAGCGCGATCACGTCCTGAAGATCCGCCAGGATCCAGGGCTGGCCCTCCCCCCTGCCGTTCTTGGTGAAGACGATGTTGTCCGCGATGTAGTTGCAGGCGTGCACGGGCTGCTGGTCCTGCCGGACGAACACGATCAGATCGCCGAACTTCCTCGCCAGCGAGACCGGATAGTAATCGATGCTGATCGCTCTGGCGAAGTTCGCCAGATCCGACAAGCTGTCGTCCGCCACGGCGTTGAAGAAGTTGCCGCTCGTCCAGAAGCAGTGATACTGGTCGGGAGCCGGACGATACTTCGGAGGAAAGTTGCTGTACAGGAGCATCCGCGGCAGGGGCGGCAGCAAGTGGATGGCGTCGACGGTCTGCATGCCGCCTCCCTGCGCGACAGACTTCAGCAGCGCTTTCAGGTAGGTGGCGTTCGCGTCGTGCATCCAGTAGGCGGCGACCTGGTCGATATCTGTCTCGGCGCTGAGGCGGAGACGGAGGAGCAGCGCCGGCTTGCTGAAGAGCTGAGCCAGGAAGGTCTTCTTCTCCTCTTCGCCGGCGATGCGGGAGATCACGAGCTCGACATCCGAGAAGACCACGGCGTCGCCGCGGGCGTACGAGAGGGTCTTGATCAGCGAGATGGCCTTCGGTGAGAGAAGCTTCTCGTCAAGCCACTGGCTCACCATCTCGGCCCGGCGGACCAGCGGACTCCTGTGCCACGTGTTTCTCGGCGAGCTCGCGAGGACGGCGTAGATCATCGCCCTCGAGTCCGGAGTCAGCTGCAGCACCAGGTCCTCGCTCGGCTTCAGGGTGATCCCGCCCGCCTCGACAACCCAGCGCGACGTGTCGAGAAACGCGGCTCTCTGCGGGCCGGCGAGGCCGGCCTCCCTTGCGAGCCTGTTCATGTCGCTCTCGGCGAAGCCGGGGAAGAACCATTCGGGGGCATCCTTGCAGTGGAATGCGTCGAGATAGTCCTCCGACAGCTCGAGCGAGACAATCGAGTACTCGAGATCTCCCCACGGGCCGTCGTTGCACTTGAAGTACCGCCCTCGAAAGCTGGAGTCGTACAGCGCCCTGACGTAGCGGATCCCCTTCGACGTCTGCGGCAGCATCACGAGGATCAGCCCCACCCAGGTCACGAGCAGCAGGAGCACCACGGCGAAGAGCTGCTTCCTGTGGATCTTCAGAGCCACCACCGCATGCCCGCCGCGCGCGGCGGAGTCGTCCGGCGGGCTCTTGGGGCTTGTTTTCTTCAAGGCCGCCTCTCATCTGGGCACCGGGCGGCGGACCGGGGCCGTGCTTCGCCTGAGACCGCGGAGGACTCCGGACGGGAGGAGTCCGGCGGTCAGAGCCGGAGCCGCGCGGCGCACGCGATGCAGCAATGCACCGCCGCGAACGACGAACCAGGCGCGCCACAAGCCGGCAGTGCCGGTCCTCCGACCGGAGAGCCGGGCAGCCGCCGCGACCGTCGGGCCGGAGGCCCGGGGTGGATGCTCGGCCGGCGCTGCTTCAAAGCTCTCTCCCGGCCCGGACGCCTGGGAGCAGGCGTTGAAGGCGTCGCGCCTCCAGCGAACTCATCCCGCGCGAGGATTGAAGATGAAGCGGGGGGGACACGCCCTTTTCAGTGGCAAAGCGGCCGGTCCAGTCGCCGAATTCCCGGCAAGCGCCGCTGCGCTGCAGCAAGGCGGACGAGCGAGGGCGGAACAGATCGCCGTCTCTCTCCGCCTGGCGCCGCTGGACGGTTACGAACCCGCGCCGGGATCCGCATCCGGCTGGCTGGGGCTATCCCATTTCACTTACATGCTTCAGAGACTCGTCCGCGGGCGCGAGGGATCTCGGGATCGCGGATCTCGCCGTGATCGGAGAACGAGAAACCGCGCTCCACGACATCGATCGTGTCAACGGTTAGAGCCTAGCTCTCGGCCAGGGGACTACACGATTCTCCAGAAATCCACGGCCTTCAGGGGGGAAGCTCCGGCCTTGCCCCCTGCCCCGCTCCACCGGTCCACGACCCGGGTTGATTCGGCTGGGCCCTGACCCTGGTTGATTCCGCTGGGCCCTGACCCTGGTTGATTCCGGGCTGGGCCCGACCCTGGTTGATTCCGGGCCGGGCCCGACCCTGGTTGATTCCGCTGGGCCCCGACCCTCGCTGGGCCCTGACCCTGGTTGATTCCGGGCTGGGCCCTCACCCCGCTGGGCCCTGACCCTGGTTGATTCCGCCCCCCGCCTGACCCTGGTTGATTCCGCCGCCACGACCCAGGTTGATTCCCGCGGCGGGGCGGCCGTCCCCGGCTGTGGGCGGCCTGCCCGGATTGCGTACACCGCGCACTGGCTCCTCGCACCGTGCCCGCATCTGCGACAGCCCCACCCTCGCCTGCTCAGGCTCCGCACACGGTGTCCGCATCTGCGACACGCCCACCACTCGCGCGCGCCGTCTGCTTCTTGCCTCGCCTGCTCCGTCTCCTCGCTCCGTCCGCTGCTCCGGGGCTCTCAACCTGTCGAGCGGTCTCGCTCTTCCGGCTCTCACTCCCAGCACTCGACGCGGCCGTCCACCGTCGAGAAGTAGAGCCGGCCCTCGGCGGCGGCGAGGCTGTCGTGGACCGGCGCGGCCTTGAGCTCGTGCTCGGCCAGCGTCCTGCCGTCGGCGGTCGCGACCGCCCGCAGGTGGACCTTGCCCCGAGGCTCCGCCGCGGAGAAGTCCTCGATCTCGCTCGGGCCCGCGA
>JAFGKN010000144.1 GCA_016928605.1 Planctomycetota bacterium
CTCCGCGCCGGCAGGGCTCCAGGCGTCCTTCCATCCGGGATCGTCGAGCCGGCCATCGATGACGGGCGGCTCGATGCGCTCGAGCGGCTGCCGCCGCTCCTCCGCCACGCCGGGCCAGTCGATCTCCTCCTCGACGAACCTCACGCGCCCGCGCTCGCGGATCTGCCGCAGGCGGCCCTCGTCCTGGCGGCTCCAGTCTGCCTCGACGAGGCTGCGGAAATCCGGCAGATCACCGGCGCGCGATGTCCCCGCGCTCGCGAGGATGACGGCGAGGGCGATCCACGGAAGGGACCGCTGCGCGGCAGCGGCCGGGCGCAGGGTGCTGGTCGGAGGCATGGCGTCGATGGGATTCCTCTCGCGGCGGCAAAAGCAGGAAAGTCAGCGCGGTCGAGGCGCTGCGCTCCATGATGCCTCGGGCCCGCCGGCGAGGGAAGCCTCTTCAATCCCCCAGGACGATCTTCACGGCGTCCGGGAACTTCTTGACCGGCAGGCGGAACGCCGCCGTCTCCGCGCCGCGGAGGCCGCTCGCGTTGCGCTCGTCGCGGCCGAGCAGGACGCCATCCTTGCCGATGTAGCGGACGGCGAGACGTCCTTCGACGACGAGCTTCTGGAAGAGGAGATAGCCCCGCAGGTCTCCTTCGCGCCGCAGGCGCTCCTCCTCATCGCGGAAGGCGCTCCAGGTCGTGGGATAGGCGCCGGCGCGGGCGATGGTGATCTCCAGCTCCTCGGCTCTTTCGTCCGGAGCGGTCTCGACGACGGAGATGTACCGCGCGAGCGCCGAGGCGTCGATCTCGTAACGCTCCGCGTCCACGCGGGTGTAGGGGGAGAGCCGCCGGCGGATGACATCCCGGTAGTCGACGAAGAAGAGAGAGACGACCAGCGCGGCGAGGAGGACCCCGCTGCCGGCGGCGATCGACATCCACGGGAGCCCGCGGAGACTGCGGGCGCCGCTCTTGGCGTCGCCGGCCCACGGCACCTCGCGGCTGCGCACGTCGACTCGCCCGCGGCTCAGTATGAAGAGGGACTCGACCCTTTTTCCCCGGCGGAACTCGGTCGATCGCACGGTGGAGAAGACGCGGCCGCGGAGGTCATCCGGGAAGACCTGAATGAGCTGCTCGATCGCCTGCTGCATCCGCTCGCGGAGGTCGTCCTTCCCGCCGAGCGCGAGGGGCCCGTGCTCGGGGAGGAGGCTGAACGAGCCGCCGTCGACGGAGAGCTGGAACGGCATCTCGTGCGAGCGGACGAACTCGACCCACTGCTCGAGCAGCTTCTCTCCCTCGGGAACCGGCGGCACAGGGCCCTCGATGAGCCCGTCGAGGGTTGCGGTGTCCACTCGCGGCGGCTCTTTCGCCGTCATCGCAGTTCCTCCAGGAGCCCCGGCACATCCGCGATCCGCATCCAGTCCTTCATGCCGGCGGACCAGACGAGGTTGGTCTCGTTGACTTGCCCCGTTTCGTAGAGAGCCTTGAGCTGCGGGAAGCCGACCGGCTTCTCGTGGTGGTCCCCGTGATCGACGAACCACTGGCGGTACCTGAAAGAGGGCGGCTCGGGGGATCCGGCGGCGAGCGGGGGGGCGATCTCGGCCGGCGGGGCGGCTTCGGCCTCGGCTCCGGCGATCATGCGGGTGTTCATGCCGAGCGCTTCGTCGTGCACATCGAGACGGCTGCGGACATGGCCCTGGAACGCCTCGTTCTTGAGGCGCTCCTGCTTGAGCTGCTCGCGCAGGCGGCGCCGCTCGTTCTCCGCGTGCCGCCAGCGGGCCTCCTCCTCCTTGAGGTTCGACATGCAGAGGACGATGATCAGACCGATGCAGGTGACGAAGAAGCCGACGAAGAACCAGCCGATCGGATTGCGCCCCTTGTGGGCGGCGATCAGCGCGGCCGCGACGCCGAAGGCCACCATGACCAAGAGCTGAACGACGAGTTGCTCTTCGCCTCCCATGCGACAGGATTCCTACTCTTCGGTTTTCTCAGGAAATGCGGCGCAGCAGCCAGCTCGCCGCGGACAGCGCCAGCGCGGCGACCATCGCGGCCCGCGAGGCGGACGGAATCCACCGCAGGCGGACGCCGTCCCCTCTCCCCAGAAGTCGGCTCAGCCGGTACGAGATTTCGAGAAGGATGGCCGCGACGATCAACCCGCCCGCGGGATGCAGGCTCAGAGACTGCCTCCACCGGAGGTGGCAGAGAGCCACGACGCTGCGGGTCAGCCCGCAACCGGGGCAGCCGCCGTCGCAAACGCTGCTCCAGACGCACGATCCGGGCAGAGCGCGGCCGCCGAGCGAGACCCGGTCCGCATCGGTATCGAGGAGGAGACCCGCGGACAGCACGGCGAGCCCGAGCGCCAGCACTCTGATGTCGTTCCATTGAATCGATCGTACATCGGGCCTCATCACCAGACCTCGCGCACGAGCGAAAGTACCACGAAGTTGTGCAGGAAGTGAAGCGCCATGGTGGGGTAGATGCTCGCCGTCTCCGCGCGCACCCAGCTGAAGAAGAGGCCCAGGACGAAGAGATAGGGCGCGCTGAGGACGTTGAAGTGGAGCAGGGTGAAGAGGAACGCCGTCGCCAGGAATCCTATCGGCGGGCCGGCGGCCAGCACGAGCCTCTCCTGGACCAGACCGCGGAATCCGATCTCCTCGAAGATCGCGGGAAAGACGCAGACCGTCACCACGAGGAGCGCGGGGTGCAGCGAGTGCATCATCTGCTCGAAGAGCGAGTCCAGCTCGGGAGAGCCCAGGGCGCGGCGGACGAGCTCGTGATAGCTCCTGTTCAGGACGAGGAGACCGGCCAGGATCGGCAGGCTCAGGAAAAGCGCTGGACGGATGCGGATGCCTCGGAAGAGATGGGCGATGTCGCCCCAGTGGCGCACGGCGTACGCCGTGGTCAGGCCGCCCACGGCTGCGCTCACGGCGACGAGTGCGGCCCCGAGGTGGTCCTTCGCGAAGATCTGCAGCAGGGAGAGGGACGCCACCAGGACGGCGAGCACGCAGAAGAAGTCGAGCGCTGGCCGGCCCTCGCGGCTGATCCGCGTCTCCACGGAGGGCGCGGGGCGCGGCTCCGCGCCGTAGACCTTCTCGTCCGGCTCGCGATACACCTTCGAGCAGTGGATGCAGAAGTGGTATCGCAGGTCGAGGGAGCCGCCGCAGTACGAGCAGCGGTAGACCCGCGACGGATCCGGGGCATCCGGAGTGGTGGAGGCTGGAGAGGGTTCATCCATGGTCGTCCCGGGACAGCATACCACAGCGCGTCTCCATCTCCCGTAGCCGTCCAGCCCCTTCGTTCGCCGGGCTCGAGCTCGGACCTACAGATTCCGGCCGTGCGCAGTGCGTGGGGAGCGCTCAAGGCTCGTGCTCGCGCGAGAAGTCCGCCGGCGGCAGAACGGACGGCATTTTTCGCGTATGGACGAGCCGGCCGCCCGCAGGTATCTTCTCCGTCATGTTTCACACGGAGAAGGAGCCTGCCATGAGCGAGAGACGGCTGACGCGGAGAGGGTTCATCGGCGACGTCTGTGCGGCCGGCGCGGCCTGGATGGCCGGCGGCCTCCTGCGGGCCTCCGAGGCGAAGAAGGGCGCGCGGCTTCACCTCGCCTCCAACCAGTACTCCTGGTTCGTGTACTTCCAGCGGGAGGGCCGGGATTTCGGCGGGTCGCTCGATGAGGGGCTCGGCGAGCTCGCCTCGAGCGGGATGGACGGGCTCGAGCCGCTGGGATCGTCGCCCGAGCAGGTCGACCAGCTGGCTCCGCTGCTCGAGAAGCACCGGCTCGAGATGCGCTCGCTCTACGTCAACAGCACGCTCCACGAGAAGGAGAAGTTGGAAGAGAGCATGGAGTCGGTGCTCGCCATCGCCGAGCGGGCGAAGCGCATCGGCACGCGGATCATCGTGACGAATCCCAGCCCGATCCGCTGGGGCGGCCAGGAGGGCAAGACCGACGAGCAGCTCGAGGTGCAGGGCCGGGCGCTCGAGCGGCTGGGCAAGGAGCTCGCGTCGCGGGGGCTGACGCTCGCCTACCACAACCACGACTCCGAGATGCTCTTCTCGGCGCGCGAGTTTCACCACATGATGGCCGGGACCGATCCGCGCTACGTGACGCTCTGTCTCGATGCCCACTGGATCTACCGCGGCTCGGGCAACTCGCAGGTGGCCCTCTTCGACATCGTGAAGCTCTACGGCTCGCGGATCTCCGAGCTCCACCTGCGCCAGTCGAAAAGCGGCGTCTGGAGCGAGACGTTCTGCGAGGGGGACATCGACTACGCACGGCTCTCTCGCGAGGTCCAGAAGATGGGCGTGAAGCCGCACCTCGTGATGGAGCAGGCCGTCGAGCAGGGCACGCCGAAGACCATGGGCACTCTCGAGGCGCACCGCCGGGCGGGAGAGCACGCGCGGCGGGTGTTCGCGTGGCTCGGCGCGTGATGGGCGTCTCCGGTTGCCGTTCGCGCTGCGCCTGATAGGCTGAACCAGCCGGAAGCTGGTCCTCGACGGAGCACTCGC
>JAFGKN010000760.1 GCA_016928605.1 Planctomycetota bacterium
CACAAGATCCTCGTGGAGGGGGCTCGGCTGACGACCGACATCGAGGAGCATCGCCACATCCGCGCGGCCATCCTCCGCCTGGCGGAGCGCTCGGCCTCCCTCTCCCGGTACTGCCACCGCGCGATCCTCCTCCTGGAGGAGGACGAGGGCCGCTGGAGCGAGGACGTCCTTCGCCAGAAGACGAAGCCCCGGATCGAGTCGCTCGAGCGCATCCTCGACCAGGCCCTCGATCTCCAGTCCCGCTTCCGGAAGCTGCTCTCGCGCGTCCCCTTCATCGCGCAGGCCAGCGCCCCGCGCACTCCGCTGCGGCCCACGCCGATCTTCCTGGGCCGGCCTCCGTACCGCGAGGTCTACCGAGCGCTTCTGGAGACCCTCCGGTACGTGGGCGGCCGCCTCGATTCCGACGCTCTCCGCGTCCGCTTCCGCAATATCGCCACCCTCTACGAGTACTGGCTGTTCGTCAAGGTCGTCGGCCTGCTTCGAGAGATGTACGGCCCTCCGGTGGGAGACCGCGCCTTCTCGCTCATCGACGAGGTCTACCGCCCCGAGCTGGCGCCGGGCCAGAGATTCCGCTTCCGGCTGCCCCACGGCGACATCCTGACGGCGACCTACGAGCCGGACTTCCCCCCGGTGACGGCGCGCTCGCCCGAGCGCTACCGCTCGGCGCTCACGAGCGGCACGCTGCGGCCCGACGTCACCCTGGAGCTGAGCCTGCCCGGCCGCGCCCCCGTGGTGCTGGCGCTCGACGCGAAGAGCGGGCCGCGCTTCCACAAGGCCCAGGACCGCCTGCAGCAGACGGCGCACTACCTCTGGCTGGTCCACGATCCCCAGACCGGCCACCAGCCGATCCGCCAGCTCTTCCTCGTCCACCGCGACCTCGAGGTCCCCGCGCTCTGCAACGTCACGGGCTACCTCGAGGGGCGCATCTCCCCCGCCGAGGCCCGGATCCTCGGGGCCGTGCCCGCCCAGCCCGGAGAGGTGGAAGCGCTGCGCAACGTGATCCTCCGCTTCCTGGAGACCTTCCGCGCGCGCCGCTGGAAATGAGGGGGCGGGAGGGCGGCGGGGGAGGTCGCGGGCCCTCGCCAGCGCCGAGAGAGGGACGGCGCGGCGGCGCGGCGGCACGGACTGCTCCGTGCCGGCACCGGCTCGCGCGCATCGAGGGGCCATCGGCGGGCGGCCGGCGGCCGGGTGCGCGGCTCCGCTCGCGGGAGAAGACGAGGCTCTGCACCGGCCGGGTCGCCCCAGGCCGCCGCAGAGCTGCTGAACGAGCAAGGGACGCCACCGCGGCAGTCCTGGGCCGAGAGATCGTTGGCCAAGCCCCGCTCGGTGGGTACAATGGGGGCCAAGGGAGGATCGTGGTCTTTCCAAGGAGGGCGAGATGATGAAGACCAGCATCTGGATCGCCGCGCTGATGCTCCTGGCGCGGATCGTCGCGGCTCAGGAGAGCTGCATTCCGTACGTGCTCGAGGCCTGTGATGGCGACCCGACGCAGTACGAGTGCGTGCAAGTCTCGAGCGAGTTGAGCCAGCAGATAGGTGGAGAATCGGCGACGATCCTCCAGGAGTTCTGCTTCCGCGTGGATTCCCCCCTCCTCGGCGAGGTCCACATCACCGTCGACAAGGGGACCATCAACCTCGCCGACCTCGAGGAGGGCGACGAGGTCGGCCAGATCCGCTTCGACGTCAACCTCTCGGACTTCGGCGCGGTCTGCGAGGTGGGAGACCGAGCCCTTCTCGTCGCGCCGATCAGGGTGTCGATCGAGGGAGATCGCGAGGTGGATCTCTCCGTCGTGATCGATCAGGCCAGCCAGCCCCTCATCGAGTGCCTCCTGATCTACGACCCGACCGACGCGGCGCACAACGAGGGACGCCTGATGGAGGGCTACATCGCGGCGGGCCTGGCGGGAGGGTTCGAGCTCCACCTGCAGCTTGCCGAGCTGGGGCCGGGGGCCTTCGACCCCGGCCTCGAATACAGCGACCTGCGCGGGACGGCGTCGCCGGCGCCGCTCTACTTCGAGCCCATCAGCCGCGACGGCCTGTTCGTCCTGCCGGTCGAAGGCGGCAATCTCGGCATCGAGACCATCATCAGGGCCGAGAACGAGCTCTTCGAGCAGGTGGAGGCGGTGTTCGAGGAGAGCTTCGAGATCGAGCCCGGAGTCGTGGAGCAGAGGTTCATCCGAGGCGATGCGAACGTCAGCGGCCAGATGGATCTGAGCGACGCCGTCTACATCCTCAACTATCTCTACCTCGGCGCGGCAGCGCCGAGCTGCCACAAGAGCGCCGATGTGGACGACAACGGCAGTCTGGAGCTGACCGACGCCATCCGCGCGCTGAGCCACCTCTTTCTCGGAGCCGCGGCCCCGTCCGCGCCGTACCCCGGCTGCGGAGTCGACACCGTTCCCGACGAGCTCACGTGCGAGACGTTCGACCACTGCCCGTGAAGATACTCACGGGCTGCAGTAGTTGTACGTCATCTTGCTGCGGCGGTAGTGCTGCAGGCTCCAGAGGCGAGGGCGATCCGGCCGCGGGGTGG
>JAFGKN010000761.1 GCA_016928605.1 Planctomycetota bacterium
CTTCACGCGCAAGGCGGCGGGGGAGATCCTCGGCCGCGTGATGAACGCCCTCGTGAAGGCGGCGCGGAGGCCCGAAGAGCGCCTGGAGCTGTCGCGGCATCTCGAGCGGCCGCTGGCGCAGGATGCCGCGCTGAACCTGCTGCGCCGGATGCTCGACAACCTCCACCGTCTGCGGATCTCGACGCTCGACAGCTTCTTCCTGCGCGTCGCGGCGAGCTTCCCCTTCGAGCTGGGCCTCCCTCCGGGGTGGCGGATCCACGATGAGACCGCCGCCGGGGAGCTCGTGGATGAGGCCATCCGCCGTATGCTCTCCTCCGAGAGCCGCAAGGACCTCGAGGGCATTCTCAGACTGCTCGCGAAGGGGGATGTCTCGAGGTCCGTCGCCGGCCAGGTGCGCACCCTGGTGAGGGATCTCCACTCGGTCTACCTGGAGGCATCGCCGGCGGCCTGGACCGCCGTGCCGCGGCCGCCGCGGCTCTCGAAGGAGCGCATGGACGAGCTCCGCGGCGCCCTGCGCGAGCATCCCCTGCCGGCCGACAAGCGATTCGCGCGCGCGCGCGGCGCCGACCTTCAGCGGGCCGACGACGAGGACTGGGAGGCGTTCATCGGAAGCGGCATCGCCGGGGCGGTCCTCGCTGGCAAGGAGACGTTCTATGGGAAGCCCCTCGAGCCGTCGCTCCTCGAGATCTACAGGAAGCTCCTCGGGCAGGCGCGGGCGGTGATCCTCGACCGCCTGGCGCGGCAGACCGAGGCCACGCGCGACCTGCTCGAGCGGTTCGACGCCAGGTACGTCGAGGTGAAGCGAGAGAGCCGCGGATTCTCGTTCGACGACATCACCCGCTCGCTCGCGGAGCGCGCCCTGCTCGAGCGCCTCGGCGACGTCTACTACCGCCTCGACTCGCAGGTCGCGCACCTCCTCCTCGACGAGTTCCAGGACACGTCGATGCACCAGTGGACCGTGCTGCGACCGGTGGCCGAGGAGATCGTCTCCCACGGCGACGGCAGCCGGCGGTTCCTCTGCGTAGGCGATGTCAAGCAGGCGATCTACGGTTGGCGCGGCGGCGTGGCGGAGATCTTCAACTCCGTGGAGGAGCAGCTGCCCGGCGTGGAGCCCCTGTCCCTCGCGACGAGCTGGCGGTCGGCGCCGCCGGTCATCGATGCGATCAACGAGGTGTTCGGCTCGCTCGAGGAGAATCCCGCGTTCCCCGCCGGCGACCTCGAGGCGGTCCGCGCGTGGCAGAAGGGGTTCGAGGTCCACACGACCGCGAAGGCGGACCTCGCGGGGCACGTCCGTCTCACCGTCGCGCCCGGCGCCGCGCCGGAAGCCTCGGCCAGGGAAGCCATGCTCGCTTTCGCGGCGCGCGAGATCCGGCGGTTGCACGAGCTCGCCCCTCAGCTCTCCATCGGAGTCCTCGCCCGCACGAACAAGACCATCGCCCTCCTGATGCCGGAGCTGAGGAGGCTCGGCGTTCCGGCGAGCGAGGAGGGCAAGAACCCGGTGACGGACTCTCCGCCGGCGGCGGCCATCGCGAGCCTGCTCGAGATGGCCGACCATCCGGGCAGCACCGCCGACCGTTTTCACGTGGCGACATCCCCCCTCGGCGCTGTCGTCGGCCTCGGCCCCTCGTCGAGCAGCGAGGAAGCCGCGCGGGTCGCTTCGCGGATCCGGCGCGACCTCCTCAGGCGCGGCTACGGGCCCACGATCCAGGCTTGGGTGGAAGCTCTCGCGCCCCGCTGCGATGAGCCGGCGCTGCGGAGGCTCGAGCAGCTCGTCGATCTCGCCTACCGTTACGAGGATGCTGCCACGCTGCGCCCCGGCGACTTCGTGACCTTCATGGAGGAGACGAGGGTTGCCGATCCGACGCGGGGCGAGGTTCGGGTGATGACGATGCACCAGGCGAAGGGGCTCCAGTTCGACGTCGTCGTCATCCCCTGCTTCAAGGAGCAGCTGATCGGCCGCACGCCGCCGCTGGTGATCCACCGGGAAAGCCCCACGCTGCCGATCGGCAGGGTCTGCCGCTATGCGAACCGGGACGTGCTGCTGCTCGCGCCGGCGCTCCGCCCTCTCTTCGATGCCCATCGCGCGCAGTCGATCCGCGAGTCGCTCAGCGTCCTCTACGTCGCGGTCACGAGGGCGCGCCACGCCCTCCACCTGATCGTCGCGCCGCCCCCTGCATCCGCCAGGAAGAAGGAGCCTCCGCTGACCTTCGCGGGCGTCCTGCGCGGCGCGCTCGCGCCCGACGCGGCGCTCGAGCCGGAGTCCGTCATCTACGAGAAGGGCGATCCGCGCTGGCACGAGAAGGAGCTGCGGCGGAGGGCGAAGGCGGCCGAGGAGGTCGATGAGACGAAGACGCCCTCGGCGCGCGCGGAGCGGAGGGCTCCGCAGCCGGCGCTGGAGGAGCCGCGGATCCGGATCGCCCGATCGGACGCCGAGCGGCGGCGAGGACGGCCGCGGACATCCCCGTCGCAGATGGAAGGCGGCGAGCGCGTGAAGCTCGCGGAGCGTCTGCGACTCTCCCCCGAGGCGGCGCGGAGGGGAACGCTCGTCCACGCCTGGCTCGAGAGCATCGAGTGGATCGAGGATGGCGAGCCGGCGGACGGAGAGCTGCTCGAGATCGCGCGGCGGCTGGGCACCGACGAGACGCTCGCCCACGAGCTCCTGCCCTCGCTGCGGGCGATGCTCTGCGCGCCGGCAGTGCGCGAGTGCCTCTCGCGGGACGCGGCTCTCGCCGCCGCGCGCAGGCTCGTCGCGGCGGCGCGGGAGGGGGACACGGCGCGTGCCGGCAACGCAGGGCCGGCGGGCAGCGCGGCGCGGGAAACCGGCGCGGCTCAGGAGAGAGGCGCGGCGCGGGAAAGCGGCGCGGGCGAGGAGGTCTCCGTCCGCGTCGCGCGCGAGCTGCAGTTCGCCCTGCTCGAGTCCGATCAGGTGATGACGGGCGCGATCGACCGCCTGGTGCTCGTCGAGGCCGGAGGGTGCCCCATCGCGGCCGAGGTGATCGACTTCAAGACGGACGCTGCGGCGGCGGACGATGAGCGGCGCCTCGACCAGCTCGAGTCGTTCTACCACCCCCAGATCGCCGCGTATCGCAGGGCGGCGGCGCGCATCGCGGGCCTCCCGGCATCGGCGGTCTCCGCCAGGCTCCTCTTCGTCGCGGCGGGCGTGAGCCGGAGGGTCCGGAGGTGAGGGCAATCCGATGCCTGCTTGCAAACCCGCAGCGGCGGACGTACCCTGCGCCTGTGATCACGGCTGCGGCAAGTCCTCCGGCAGGGAGTCCCAGGGCCTTCCGTGGACCGAGTCTCCGGGCGGGCCTCCGGTGTTCCGGCGGGATGCTCGGCGAGGACAACGGGCATCGCCGTGTGGATGGTTCGGGGCCGGGGCATGCAAAGGTCGAGCGCGATGGAGGTGAAGTGATCAACGCACAGATCCAGATTCCGCGGGAGACGATCGAGAGCTTCTGCCGCCGCTGGCAGATCGTCGAGCTGGCCCTCTTCGGATCGGCACTGCGCGACGACTTCGGCCCCGACAGCGATGTGGATGTGCTCGTTCGGTTCGCTGCCGACGCCCGGCACACTCTGTTTGACCTGGTTCACATGCAGGAGGAGCTGTGCAGCCTGTTCGGTCGAGACGTGGACGTGGTGGAGAAGACCGCGATGCAGCGGAGCAGAAACCTCCTGCGCCGCAAGGCGATCCTCGAGACCGCGGAGATCCTGTGTGCCGACTGACGAGATCCTTCTCTTCGACATGCTCCTGGCCGCGCGTGAAGCAATCGATTTCCTGATCGATGTCTCCCTGGAAGACTTCGAGCGAGACCGCATGCGACAGCTTGCCGTCATCAAGTCCATCGAGACCATCGGCGAGGCCGCCGCGGGGATATCGGATGCTTTTCGCCGCGCGCATCCGGAGATACCCTGGCGCGAGATCGTCGGCATGCGGAATCGGCTGGTCCACGGCAACTTAGTGCCCCATTTCATAAGTCATTGTCAGTTTGAGCGGCCATTTCGTCCGCCGGCTTCGTTGCACTCAGTCGACGATATTCTC
>JAFGKN010000762.1 GCA_016928605.1 Planctomycetota bacterium
CCTCGCTGCACCAGCACCAACGGTTTTCCAGAGAAGGCCGCTCTGCGAAGCGCTGTCAGCCCTTGAGGCGGGCCGCGACGGCGTCCCAGTCGACCGCGTTCCACCACGCGCCGATGTAGTCCGCGCGCCGGTTCTGGTACTTCAGGTAGTAGGCGTGCTCCCAGACGTCCAGGCAGAGGAGGGGCCTTCGCCCCTCGGAGAGCGGGCTGTCCTGGTTCGGAGTGCTCGTGACGGCCAGCTTGCCGCCGTCGTCGATCAGCCACGCCCACCCCGATCCGAACCGCGTCATCGCGGCCTTGCCGAACTCCTCCTTGAACTTCTCGAAGTTCCCGAAGACGGTGTCGATCGCGGTCTTCAGCTCCCCCCTCGGCTGGCCGCCCTTTCCGGGCCCCATGACCGTCCAGAAGAGGGAGTGATTCGCATGTCCCCCGCCGTTGTTCCGCACGGCGGTGCGGATGTCCTCGGGGATCGCGCGGAGATCCCGGATCAGCTCGTCCGCGCTCTTCGCCTCGAGCTCTGACTTGCCGGCGATGGCCTTGTTGACATTGTCGATGTAGGCCTGGTGATGCTTCGTGTGATGGATCTCCATCGTCCTCGCATCGATGTATGGCTCGAGGGCGTCGTAAGGATAGGTCAGCTTGGGCAGATCGAACGCCATGGTGGACCTCCTGTTCGTCTACAGGCTCGCTGGCGAAAGCAATACTCAGGCCTCAGCGATCATTTACTGTGTCGGGATACTCGTCTCTGTCAGAGGCCGGAAGTCTAACGTCGAAAATCCGCCCCCGCCACCGAGCGACCGAGCACGGTCGTCGCAGCTCGACGATCCGCTGCCCTTGGCGCTCCGCGGCCTCGAAGGCCACCCCCGCCGCCGAGCGCCCCGAGACCGTCAGATCCGGTTGACGATCAGCCGCTCCTGGCGCTCCGCGACCTCGAAGGCCAGCCCGAGGACGAGCCGGCAGACCTTCTCGACCTTCTCGAGGTTGATCCTGTCCGCGGTATCGCTCGGCTGGTGGTAGTCGTCATGGAAGCCCGCGAAGAAGAAAACCGCGGGCACGCCCCGACTCGCGAAGCTCAGCTGGTCGCTCCTCTCCCAGACTCTCTCCTCGTCGTACTCGAAGTCGAGCCCCACATCCCCGTTGATGCGATGGATCCAGGGATCGAGCTCGAGGCTGAAGCGCTTCGATCCGACCGCGTGGAGGGAATTGACATTGTCCTCCGGGCTCTCGCCGCTCGTGTCGGTGCCGTCCCGTCCCTCGTTCCGGCCGATCATGTCCAGGTTGATCATCAGGACGATCTTATCCAGCGACACAGGCGAGTGCCGGACGAAGTACCGCGAGCCGAGCAGCCCGAGCTCCTCGCCTGCGAACAGAGCGAAGATGATGCTGCGCCGCGGCCGTTTCTGGAGGCCGGCCATGGCCTTGGCGACAGCCACGACGCCGGCCGATCCCGAGGCATTGTCATCCGCGCCGGCGAAGACCTGCTCGCCGCGCTCTCCTATGTGATCGAGGTGAGCGCCGATGACCACGTACTCGTCCCGGAGCGCGGAATCGGAGCCTTCGAGCACGCCCACGACGTTGCAGGTGAGCTTCTCTTCGCGGCGCAGCGCGATGCGGAGCTCCAGATCGACGCCTTCCAGCAGGAGGCTCCTCGGCCTGCAGCGTCCAGCCCGCAGGTCCTCGACCTTCACCGACCAGCGCTCGAGGATGCGGTCGGCCACGGACGCCGAGAGGTAGACGATGTCGGCGCCGAGGCGGCTTGCGGACTCCCGCAGCTCCTCCTCCTCGATCCTCTCTGCATCGCCGATCGGCCGGCCGGAGAGCCCCGTACGGCTCTCGACCCGCTCGTCGCTGACGACGACGATCCTGCGCGCGCCGGCCGCGATCGCTCCCCGCGCGCCGAAGGGGTCTCCGTCCCGCGGAGGCACGATCATCACGACGCTCTCGCCGGGGGGAATGCCGAGGAAATCGTCCGGGCCATCCTGGTCGGCGCCCCGCCCGTACCCGGCGAAGAACCAGGGCGCGCGCCAGTGGATGTCCCGCGACGACTCAACGGCGAAGCTTCCCTCGAGTGGGATTCTCTCCGGAGCGTCCCCGGCCGGCCGGATCTCCAGGAAGGACTCCCCGGCCTGCCGCTCCCGCGCGCTGAGACGGAACTCCTGCCGGTAGCCGCCTCCGATCGCACCGGCGATGCCGCTCTCGGCGAGGAGCCTCTCCACGTACGCAACGGCGGCTTCGTAGCCTTGCTCGCCGCTCAGCCGTCCTCCCCGCTCCGGCGCGGCGAGGTAGCCGATGCAGGCGGAGAGACCTTCGCGCGTGATCGACCGGAATCCGGCGCGGTACGGGGGAGGCGGCTCGGGGTCGGCATGCAGGGAAAGCGTGGAGACCGCGAGGATGGCCCACGAGAGGAGAACGGCGAGCGGCGCTCTGAGTTTCAACTGGATGGCTCCATCTCGAATGAGAGGGGTGACGCCATCCACGCCGGAGCTTGTGCGGCGGCGGTGACGGGGTCCCCGATCAGGAGGAAGCGATGAGTCCCGCGGAAGCCTGCGAGACGGCTCGGACAAGCCGAGGAGTCCGGGCGAGGCAGAACATCCCGCCCGCTCCACCAGCATACCCCAGAGGCGCCCTTCCTCCAAGATCTGGAGCTCGGCGGTGTGGCCCGCGCTCTGGCCGAGACCGAGACTGAGCCCGAGGCCGAGGCCGAGACCGAGACCGAGACCGAGACCGAGACCGAGACCGAGACCGAGACCGAGACCGAGACCGAGACCGAGACCGAGACCGAGACCG
>JAFGKN010000763.1 GCA_016928605.1 Planctomycetota bacterium
CATCCGCAAGGCGGCGCGAGCGACGTGCGGGGCGCCCGCGGACTCTGGTGGAGGCCGGCGGCCCGCCGGGCAGGCTATGCTCCAGGCTCGTGTATCCGAGCGAGAAGTCGTAGCCGAAGATGCCTCGATCCTCCTCGCCGAACTCCAGGCGGTGGAGAAGCCGGCGGGAATCCTGGAAGTGGAGGAATCCGACGAGGAGAAATCCCATGGCGAGATTGTTGGCCAGGGGGTGCTCGAGCGAGAAGTTCTCTCTTCCCAGCGAGAAGATGAAGACGCCGGCAGCCGCGGCGAGGACGAGGATCGCCAGAAGCCGGGAGACCGCGAGCGTCGCCTGCGCGGCGCGCGGATAGCTCCCGCTGCGCGCCCAGGCCGCGGCGAGCAGCATGCGGCCGGCGTCGGTGGGATAGCAGGGGATGGCGTTGACGATGAGGAGGAACGCGTTCCAGAGGACGAAGTACTGGAACATGAGCCCCGGTATCGGGAGACCGCTGTCCTGGGAGCCGAAGGGGAGGAGCCGCCAGCTTGCCAGAGCGCAGACGCACGCGGCTCCGACGAGGAGGATGAACGTCGCGAGAGGGCCTCCCGTCGCAACACGGAACTGGGACTCCGGATCCATGGGGGCCTCGCAAGGCTCCAGGCCGCCGACGGGCGAGAGCACGAGGCGGCTCGCTCCTCCTCCCATCCGGCGCGCGAACCAGAGGTGTCCCAGCTCGTGGAGGAGGATGCTCGGGGGCAGCGAGATGAGGAAAAGGACCCAGTGGACGAGGGGCCGCGGGTTCTCGCTCCCGCGCGGCAGGATGAACAGACAGTAAAAGAGCTGGATGACGGCGACGATGATCAGCCACCAGTGGATCCAGATCTCGACGCCGAGGACCTTCCCGACTCGCAGCCCTCGCTGGAGGTGCGGGTGAAAGATAACCCTGAGCTTTTCGAGAAGGGCATCCAGCATCGAAGAGGCTCCGGTCGTGCGGGCGATGTCTCCGCCCGGGGCGGCGCCACCTCCCGCGCAACTCCTCCCTGCCCTCGCAGGCGACGCGGAGACTGTCGAGGGACTCCGTGCAGGACAATCGTAAGCAGCCCTCGCCCCCTGCGCCAGATGAATTCCCGCCTGGCGGATGACGCTTCACCCGCGGGCCTCGAGCTATCGTGCCCGCCGCAGGACCGAGAAGGCCGATTCTCGCTTCAGTCGAGTAGCGCGATGATGCATGGCGGATTAATATGGAGCCCCGCGCCGCGACGGCGGTTGTCTTTGCAGGAGGAATCCGACGTTGGCTCCTTCCCGGCTCGCCTCCATGGCTCCACTCGCGCTGGGTCCGCGCCTGCGAATCTGGCCTCCGGTGGTGCTCGCGCCGATGGCGGGCGTCACCAACTACCCTTACCGGAAGATCTGCTGCGAATTCGGAGCCGGTCTCTGTGTCAGCGAGATGGTCAGCTCGCGCGGTATCCTCGACAGTCATCGCGGAACGTGGCGGCTGGTGCACTTCGGATCGGAGGAATCGCCGCGGTCGATCCAGATCTTCGGCAACGACGCGCGCGCCATGGGCGAGGCCGCCCGCCGCCTGCGCGACGAGCTCGGCGTCGACCACATCGACGTCAACTTCGGCTGCCCGGTGCCCAAGCTCACTCGCAAGGGCATGGGCGCCGCTGCTCTCTGCGACGCGGTCAACAGCCGCCGGGTAGTGGAGGCGGTGGTCCGCGCGTCCGAGCCCGTCCCGGTCACGATCAAGACGCGCGTGGGCATGGACGAGGACCGGATCACGTTCCTCGAGGCCGGCAGGATCGCCGAGGAGAGCGGCTGCGCGTGGATCGCGCTTCACGGCCGCACGGCGCGCCAGAAGTACGGCGGGCGCGCGCGCTGGGACCGGATCTGCGAGCTCAAGGAGGCGGTCTCCATCCCCGTCCTCGGCAACGGAGACATATTCCGCGCCGAGGACGTCCCGGAGAAGATCGATGAGAGCGGCGTGGACGGGGTGGTGATCGGGCGCGGCTGTCTCGGCAATCCGTGGCTCTTCCGCGACCTGGCGGCTCTCTTCGCTGGCGACCCGGTGCCGCCGCCGCCGTCGAGGAGCGAGGTGGTAGACGTGGCCCGCCGGCACTTCCTGCTGCTCCGCGAGCATTTCGCCGGCTCGCCGCGGGAAGCCATCCTCCGCTTCCGCAAGCTCGGCTGCTGGTACGCCAGCGGCTTCGGCGGCGCCGCCGAGATCCGCCGGCAGCTGCAGAGGATCGAGTCGGCGGGCGATCTCGAGGCGATCTTCGAGCAGTGGCTCGCAGAGCCCGCACCCGAGGGTTAGCCCACCCGGCCGGGATCGGTCGTCACTTCTCGATCTCGCCCTTGAACGGATCCTTCAGGGCGGCGAGAAGATCCTTCTCATCGACCTGCTTCGAGGTCTCCACCGTGGCCAGCTTCGCCTCGAAGTCGACCTCGACCTTGGTCACTCCGTCGACGGAAGCGAGCTGCTCCTTCACCTGGGGGGCGCAGCCGACGGGACAGCTCATGCCCTCCACGTTGATCTTGACGACTTGCAGCGGCGCCGCGCTCTCGGCTCCGGCTTTCCGGCTTGCTTGCTGCTTCGGCTCGCAGCCGGAGAGGCAGAAGAGGGCGAGCGCGAGTGATGCGAGAAGGGGAATCGCTTTCATGGGACCACTCCTGTCAGCGGTAAAGGCTCATGAACGAAGCTGCGCAGGACCTCCGAGGCCCGAGGGCACAGCCTGGTCGCGCGCCGGTACCGTAACGTCGATGACCGCGGCCGACAACGCGGGTCGACGCGGATCAAGCCACGGTCTCCGTAAGGGTCCGCGCAGAAATAACTTTCCAGAGAGGGGCTCGGATTTGCGTTAGATTCGGACGCGACGATTGAGCGAATCCGCAGGCGTAGCTATAGCTACGTTGAGGAATTCG
>JAFGKN010000145.1 GCA_016928605.1 Planctomycetota bacterium
AGGACGGCCGGTGATCCCCTCGAGCGCCGAGCTCCTGCTCTCCGCCTGGGGCTCGATGCACCGCATGGAGCTCGCGAGAGAGGGAGGAGCGCCGCTGCTCCGCCTCGACCTGCCCTGGCTCGAAGAGGTCTATCCCGCGAGCCGGATCCAGCCGCTCCAGCGCGGTCACATCCTGCTCAAGGCCGCCGGGTTCGTGACGCTCCGCTCGGAGGCGTTCTTCTGGCTGGGGATGAGGGATGGCGCCGCCGATCGCACTCGCGAGCGAGTACAGGTGCGCTTTCCCCGGCAGGAGCCGGTGGTGCTGAGCGGGGGAAAGGACGAGGAGCTGCGCGTCGTCTTCCGCCGCCCGCGCCCGCGCTGGCTGAAGCTCGCCGACCTCGAGGGGAGACCCGTGCCCGAGGTCGCGGTGAAGAGCGAGATCTTCTGGACCCACGAGAACCACTGCTGCTTTCCACAGGCCGCCGAGGAGCTGGGGCAAGCCTTCACGGACTCCGAGGGGAGGGTGGAGCTCGTCGACGGAGACTTCGAGTACGGCTTCGAGATCCGCAAGCCCCACTGGTCGCTCGTGGACCCCCAGAGCTGCTATCCGGACCGTCACGAGACGGTGCTCGAGGCGGAGGAGACGGTCCTCCGCATGCGACGGCACGAGCCGCAGCGTCTGGAGATCATCCTCACCGAGAAGGGAAGGCCGGTGGCCGGCCGCCGGCTCTTCGGCCAGATCGCTCCCTGGCGGTGCGGAGCGATCGATGGCCCGTTCGACGTCACCGACGGGGCAGGGCGGATCGCGCAGGATCGGTTCTACGCCGAGGAGTGGGAGGCGCTGTGGTTCGAGGACGAGCAGGGAAGGCGGATCTGGTCCGCCCGTCCCGAGCAGTGGAGCTACCCCGCACGGATCCTGGTGGAGCTGGCGGAGGTTCGCCGGTAGCCTTCAGCCCCCGCGGAAGACTTCACCACGTGCGAAAGAACGCCCGCGGCAGCCGCGCGCTGTCCGCGCGGTGCCCGGCGATGCCCGGCCGGCGCCTGGAGCTGTGAAGGAGGCCTGCACGCTCGCCATCGCTGCAGGCGAGTGGAGCGCGGATCATCTCAGCCGGTGGAGCATCTCGGCGAGGTTGGTCTTCACCTCGATCGGGCTGGGGAGGTTCTTCTGGGGTATCTCGCGGATGTCTCCATGGAGGAGGAGGCCCGTGAGGGTCTGGGGACCGAAGGTCGCCTTGCGGATCTCGTCCCAGTCCGCCTGTGCCCGCTCGAGCCGCGCGTCGTTGAGGTGCGTGCCATCGAGACAGGCGCCCCGCAGATCCGCCGACTCGAGGCGGGCTCCGGAGAGGTCGACGCCGGCCAGGTTGCACCCCGTGAAGTCCACGGCCTCGCAGCGGGCGCCGCGGAGGTCGCAGCCCCGCAGATCGGCGCCCCGGAAGCTGGCGCCGCTGAGGCTCACCCCCGCCAGGTTGACGTTCCGCCACGTGACGCCATCGAAGATGCCGCTCTCGATTGTCACGCCGCTCAGGTCCAGGTCGGAGAGCGTCCGGTCGTGGGCCGCCAGCATCGCCGGCAGGAGATAGGCGTCCGCCAGGCGCGCCCCCGAGATATCGATCCCCTCGATGAGCGCCCCGCGGAAGTCGGCTCCCTCCAGATCGCAGCCGGAGAGCTTCGCGCCCTTGAGCGACGCGCCCTCGAAACGCGTATGCTTCAGCGATGCCCCGGAGAAGTCCACTCGATCGAGCGCGCTGCGCGAGAAGTCGCAGCCATCGAGGACGGCCTCGTGAAAGGAGCAGTACTGATTGCAGCGAACGCGCGAGAAGTCGGCTCCGGCCAGCTTCGCCCTGCCCAGATCCGCGTTCTCGAAGGTGGCGCCGAGGAAGCTCGCGCCGGCGATGGAGACCTCCCGCAGCGTCGTGTTGACGCAGCGAACCTCGCGGAAGCAGATATCGCGGCCGCGGGCGCGGTCGAGCGTGACCCGCGAGAAGCGGCAGCCCGCGAAGTCGATCTTCTCCAGCTCGGCGTCGAGGAACGTGACGAGGCGCAGGTGGGCGCCGGTGAACTTGACATCCGAGGCGCGCAGCGCCGTGCAGAGGACGGAATCGAGGTCCGCTTCGGAGAAATCGGCGCCATCGAGCGAGGAGACCTTTCCCAGGTCGACATCCTGGAGGCTGGCATCCTCCAGGCGCGCACCGGCGAGGATCGCTCCGGCGAGGGAGCTCTTCTCGAGCTCGGCCTCCGCGAGGCAGGCTCGTTCGAACCGGCTGCCCTCGAGCTGCGAGAAGGAGAGCTTGGCTCTCCGCAGCTGGCACTCCACGAAGACGCTCTCCCGGAGGTCGGCGTAGCGGAGATCGGCGTCGTCGAGGACCGACCCGGCGAAGTCCGCACCCCGGAGGATGGAGCCCATGAAGCGCGAGCCGGTCAGATCGCAGCTTCGCAGGTGGAGGCGCTCGATCTCCGCCTTCTCGAGGAAGAGCTCCCGGAGCTCCTCTCCCTCGATCTCCTCGCCCTGCTTGAGCTTCTGGAGGATCTCTTCCGATATCGTGGTCATCTCGTTCTCTTCAAACCTCGATGGTGCGCCTCACGCCTTGATGATGCGCCGCGTGCTGCCGTACATGTCGATAACGCTGCCCGTCGTCGTGCGGGCGAGATCGGAGCAGAGATAGACCACGAGGGTCGCGATATCGGCCTGCGTGACTTTCTCCAGCGTCGACTCTCCCCGGCGGGCGGCCGAGGAGGGCTCGATGGCCCCCGGGGAGATCGCGTTCACCCGGATGTTGTACTCGCGGAGAGCCTCGGCGGCGGACGCCGTCAGCCCCAGGAGCGCGGACTTCGAGGCGCACTGCGGCACCACGTTGGGATCGCCGATCTCCGCGTGGATGGAAGCGATGTTCACGATGGCTCCGCCTCGGCTCTGGGTGGCCATCACGCGGGCGGCCTCCTGCATCAGGAAGAAGGGCGCAGTGAGGTTGGTGGCCACCGTCCGATTCCAATCATCGGGCGATAAGTCGAAAAACTTTTGCCAGACGAAGGCGCCTGCGCAGTTGATGAGGATGTCGAGGCCGCCGTACTCGCCGAGGCATGCATCGACGATCCGCGGCGCCGCATCCGGCGCGGTGATGTCCTGCGGGGCGATGGCGGCGATGCCCCCGGCGCGCCGCACGCTCTCCGCGACCTCGCCGAGCTCCTTCTCGCGGCGCGCGACCAGCAGGACTCGCCCGCCGTCGACGGCCAGCGCCGCGGCGATGGCAGCTCCGAGGCCCTGGCTCGCCCCCGTCACGATAGCGACTCTGTCTTCCAGAAGCCTGGCCATGGGGCGCGACCCTCTCCTCGAGCCATCCCGACGATCCGCCGGCGGCCGGGCGAGGCTCCGTGACCGGCCACGGGACAAACGACACCGATATCTACCGGCATCCGGGGC
>JAFGKN010000146.1 GCA_016928605.1 Planctomycetota bacterium
CGATGCATCGGGTGGTCCTCGGGCTACAAGTCATCTCGCTGCCGCCCTCTTGGGGACATGATCCTCCGTCCAGGACTCGGGCAGAGTGTCGGCCGGCGGGGCCCATGGAGCGCCGAGATCGATCCACTCGACGAAGGTCCGCTTCTCGGCCTCGCTCAGGGCCTGCGCGCCTGCCGGGGGCATGATCTTGACGCCGCCGCGCCCGGCGTCCCTCGGCGCTGCATCCCAGGGGCGCGACGTGTTCCGGCCGAGCAGTCTCCAGATCAGGTGGCTCGTGCGCGCGCGGCCGCGGTCGACGTAGGCTCCTTCGCCGGAGCTCTGGGCGGCCCCCAGCGTGGGAGGCCCGGCGAGGAGGGCGTCGAACGCCCGGCGAGCAGCTTCATCCCCGGCGGCTCCGGCCGTCTCCGCGAGCCGCAGCGGCGTGCGGGGTGCGGCGTGGCAGAGCGACGTCGCGCACTTCTCGCGGACGATCGGGAGGACGTGATCGCGGAACGTGACGTATCTCCGGCGGCTGGGGGAGAGGGTGAGCTGGTACGAGGGCCGCCGCACCGCCTGGACGAAGACGTTGCCGGGCGTGAGCTCGGGATCCTCGTGGCAGCCGATGCAGCCGCGCGTCTCCCTGGGCTTCACCCAGGTCCAGCGGCACGTGGCGAGCGCCATGCCGTCAGCATCCAGCGTCTGGAGCGCGATGGGCGCGTCCGCGGGGATCTCGACGTTGAACGAGCCATCCTTGTCGACGGGGACCTCTCCGAGCACGCGCAGAGCGACTGGATCTCCGGAAAGCGCCGCGCCGGCCGCGGTCGGTTCAGCGCGGGCGGCCGGCGTGAGGACTCCTTCGAGAACGCGCACGCGGCGGATCGTCCCCGGCTCGAGGTGGGCGCTCAGGCGCTCCTCGGCCTCATAGGAGTTCAGGCAGTAGAGCAGGCCGGTCGTGTAGGACGGATCCGCGACGGTGGACTTCCCGTCCGGCAGGGATCGCGGGGCGACCTCGCGGGCCTGGATGTCGTGGAGCGGAGAGTCGAAGACCGGTTCCGAGCGGCGGGTCTGCGGATCGAAGCGGTGGATCCCGAAGGTGCTCGAGCCGTCGGCCGGCCGGCGGGAGACGAGGATCGCGCCGTCGCTCAGCGGGGAGGGCGAGTGAAACAGACCATCCTCGGGCTCCGTCAGCGAGCGGTAGCTGTGGTGCGGGCGCATCTGCGAGATGCCGCCCAGCCGGCCCGCGCCGTCCCAGCCGAAGCGGTCGGCCTCCACGAAGACCACCAGGCCGCCCGCCGTGGCACAGGTCATGTGCTTCAGGATCGCTCCTTGCTCGCCCCCGTAGAGCGAGCCGTCGAGGCCGTCGAAGAAGACGGCGAAGAGGGAAATCCTTCCGGGCGGAGGAATCGCCCCGCTCGAGGTCCTCCACGCGGAGTAGACGACGCGGCCGTCGGAGAGGAGAAAGGGGTCGAACTCGTTCCCCGGGCGAAAGGTGATCCTGCGCGTCTCCGTCCCGTCGAGCTTGATCGTGTAGAGGCTCGTGGACGGCCCGCTGCCGTGCTCGTTGAGGGATGGATCGGTTCCCACGAAGAGGGCGATGTACCACGGCTCCGGAGAGTTCAGAGTGAAGAGCGTCGAGCAGTAGATCGGGCTGCGGCAGTCGAAGGACTCTCGGGTGACTCGGCGCAGTCCCGTTCCGTCGACCCTCACCTCCCAGATGCTCCAGAGATCGTCCGGCTTCTCGCGGCCCGCGAACAGGACGCGCTCGCCGTCGGAGGAGACGTCCGGATCGCATGCGGACTCCAGCTTTCCGCTCAGCACCGAGAGCTGCCCGCCGGGCCGGAGGCGGACGAGACGGGCACCCGCTCCGTAGTCGGCTCGAAGGAGGCCGCCGGCCCGGGGTGTGGCGCCTTCGCCGGGCGCGCCGGCGGACAGCTGGGTGAACACGATGTCCAGCTCGCGCGGGAATCCTCCGCGGCCTATCGTCACGAGCCAGAGGATGGCGATCCCGAGGACCGCCTTGCCTGCGCTCCTGGAACCTGCTCGCACTTCAGCGGCTGCGCCGTCCGCCCGCATTGCGGATGCCTCTCGATGACTTGTTGGCCTCGATTCCGATCTCGCCGTCGACAGTGCTCCGTACACCTCGATCGGTGCGGCCATCGGCAGCCCCCCGGCGGTTTCCAGGACCCGGCCGGCAGCGGCGACCCAACCCGGGACTCCACGTCAGCCAAGTACCTCTCCGCCGGTGGGCTTCGGAAGAGAATCGGGAAAACAAAGGGCAGTGTTTCGACCTCGGCCGGACCAGCCCGAAACGTGGTTTACCGGCCCCTTGCGCGGCACGACTTCCACACAAGGTGCTCTGCGGATCTTAGCCCCCTCCCCGGCACGGGTCAACCTCGAAGCGGCCTGCAGGGGGCGGGATCCCCGAGCGCAGAGAGCGAGCCGGCGGGCGAACCGTTCACCCGCTGAACCGAATCCGCTCAGGCCCGCCTCCTCCGCGTCAAGAGCGCCTCGTTCCCAGGACGTAGAAGAGGCCGCAGAACAGGAGGAAGAAGAGGGGCAGGAGCGAGCCCCAGGAGTAGGCGGCGAAGGCGGCGGCGGCGAAGAGGACGATCGAGACGAGGACGGAGACGACGCCGAGGGTGGGCGGAAGCGAGTCCGGATCGATTCCCTGGCGGCCGCTGTCCGACTCGTCGTCGTCCTCGGGGAGCTCCACGGCGTAGTAGTCGGTGTCCGGATTCCAGCCCGTCTCGGCATCGCTGCCGCAGTAGGGGCAGGAATCGGCGTCGTCGTCGAGAGGCTCGCCGCAGTGGGGGCATTCGAACATGGGGCGCTTCGCTCAACCATCGCCGGACGCAGCGGCATACCGAGAGGCCGGCACCTCCGCTCGCGAGCCGCTGCGGGGCCGCCGGGTCACATGCCGGCTCGCTGCCGGGCTCCGCTCGAAAGAGGCTAGACCTTTTCTCGGGCGGATGCCAGGTGGAACCGCAGGTTTCCATCCTCGAACTCGAGGCGCGCCAGGTCCGACGCCTGGACCTGGGAGAGGATGATCATCTCGGAGAGGGGATCCTCGATCCGCTCCTCGAGAACTCGCCGCACTCCGCGAGCGCCCGTCCGCTCGGAGTAGCCGATGTCGATGAGGTAGTCGCCGGCCTCGGGGCTCACCTCGAGCGTGATGCCCTGGCGCAGGACGCGCTCCCTCACCTTGGCCAGCTCCAGCTCGAAGATCTGTCGCACCTGCGGGCCCGTCAGGAAGTCGAACGTCACGATGGCATCGACGCGGTTGAGGAACTCGGGGCGGAAGTGGCTCTCGAGATCCTCCCGGATGAGCTTCAGGCGCTCGTCCTTCTCCTGGTCGGTCTTGACCGGGCGGAAGCCGAGGCCCGCCTGGCTCATCGACTCCTTCACTCCGACGTTGGACGTCATGATGAGGATCGTGTTCTTGAAGTCCACGGTCCGTCCGAAGCTGTCGGTGAGCCGGCCTTCCTCGAGGATCTGCAGGAGCATGTTGGCGAGGTCCGGATGCGCCTTCTCGATCTCATCGAAGAGAACGACGGAGTAGGGCTTCCGGCGGATCTTCTCGGTCAGCTGGCCTCCCTCCTCGTAGCCCACGTACCCGGGAGGCGAGCCCACGAGGCGGCTGATGCTGTGCTGCTCCATGTACTCCGACATGTCGAGCGCGATGATGGACTCGGCATCGCCGAACAGGAACTCGGCGAGCGCCTTGGCCAGGAGGGTCTTTCCCACGCCGGAGGGACCCACGAAGATGAAGGAGCCCATGGGGCGGTTGGGGTCCTTCAGGCCGGCCCGCGAGCGGCGGATGGCGCGGCAGACGGATCCGACCGCCTCCTCCTGCCCGACCACGATCCGGTGAACGACCTCCTCCATCTTGGCCAGCCGGGCCATGTCGTCTTCCTTGAGGCTGGAGACCTGGATCCCGGTCATCTGGCTGATCGTCTCGGCGATGGCCTCGCCGTTCACGACGCCGTCGACCTCCTGCGAGGACTGCTTCCAGCGCAGGAGGATGTCGTCCTTCTGCATCTTCCGCCTCTCGACCTTGTCGCGCATCCGCGCCGCCAGCTCGAAGTCCTGGTTGTGCACGGCCGCGTCCTTTTCGGTCTCCAGCCGGTGAATCTCCTCCTCGAGCTGGGTCAGGTCCGGCGGCTTGGTGGTCCGCGACAGGCGCTCCCTCGAGCAGGCCTCATCGATGACGTCGATCGCCTTGTCCGGCAGATAGCGCCCGGAGATGTAGCGCGAGGAGAGCTCGACGGCCGCCTGGATCGCGTCATCGGTGATGCGGACCCGGTGGTGGGCCTCGAAGCCGTCCCTCAGGCCGACGAGGATATCGAGCGTCTCGGCGGGGGTGGGCGGGTCGACCATGATGCTCTGGAAGCGCCGCTCCATGGCCCCATCCTTCTCGATGTGCTTCCGGTACTCATCGAGCGTGGTCGCGCCGATGCACTGGATCTCGCCGCGAGACAGGGGAGGCTTCAGGATGTTCGAGGCGTCCAGGGAGCTCTCCGACGCGCCAGCTCCCATCATCGTGTGCAGCTCGTCGATGAAGAGGATGACGTTCTTGGCGTCGATGACTTCCTTGATGATCGCCTTGAGCCGCTTCTCGAACTCGCCGCGGTACTTCGTGCCGGCGAGAACCGCCGCCAGGTCGAGATTGATCACTCTCTTGTTGACGAGGATCTCCGGCACGTTGCGGTCAGCGATGCGCTGGGCGAGCCCCTCGATGATGGCGGTCTTGCCCACTCCGGGCTCCCCGATGACGACAGGGTTGTTCTTCGTCTTCCGGCTCAGGATCTGGATGATCCTCTGGATCTCCTTCTCGCGGCCGATCACTGGGTCGAGCTTGTTCAGCGCGGCCTGCTCCGTCAGGTCGATGCTGTAGGACTCGAGCACCGTCAGCTTCTGGGCGGCCGGGGCCTTCGAGAACTGGAACTTGGACTGCTTCGCGGCGTCATCTCCGGAGCCGAGCATCGACATGATCTGCTGCTGGAGCCTCTCCTCCTTGAGGCCTGAGTTGGCCAGGAGTCGAGACGCGGCCCCCTCCTCCTCGCGGACAACGCCCAGCAGAAGGTGCTCCGTGGTGATGAAGAAGTGCCCACAGCGGACCGCCTCGGTGCTGGCGAGCTCCAGGCAGCGCTTGGCATGAGGCGTGAACGGAAGCGCCGCCGCCTGGTTCTTGCCCTCCAGGTGGGACAGCGTCGTCTCGAGGGCGCTCAGGAGCCTGTCCAGCTCCACGTGAGACTTCTCGAGAGCCTGCACCGCGATGCTGCTCTTCTGGGCGAGTATGCCGAAGAGGAGATGCTCGGTCCCGACGTAGTCGTGGCCTCTCCGCTTGGCTTCGGAGCCCGCGGCGAGGAGGACTTTCTCGGCCCGTTCCGTGAACTTTACGGCCATGATTCGGGTCTTGCTCTTGCAGGAGGATCCAGCGGAGTGTTCAGTTCCGGTACACTCGTTCCCTCAGGGGCGAAGCGGACTCCTCGGTTTGCCTCATCCTCAATCCTGAAGCGACGGCCGCCGTCTCTTCTCCGGCCCTTGAGCGAAGCAGGATGAGATCCGTGCCCGAGAAATCTATCCCACGCGGGGGAGTTTGCAACCTGCGCGGGCGATGGCCGGCCGGCCGGCGCTGTTGTATCTTTTGGCGGCGGCCCATGTTTCAACTGCCGATGGTGGATCGGGTCGCCTCTTCTTCGGAGCCGGCGAGGCCGCCCGGTCCGCAGCGGCGAGCCACGCGCAGGATGGAAGCCCCGCCATGGTCACGCAGGCGCAACACACCAGCACCCTCCCTGTCTTGCCCGAGCGCGAGCTCCGTCTTCTCCTCGACGGTCTGACGCAGTGGGTGGCGGGGCTCTCGCAGGGCGCGGGGAAGACCGCGCGCCTCGGACTTCTCGAGGGAGAGGAGCACCGCGGATCGTCCTTGCTGCTGAGCAGCCTCAAGGATCTCTTCCATCCCACCGGCCTCCGCTGGCTGGGAGGAGCCTTCGGCGTCAGGACATGCGTCCCCGGCGGGGCGTTCACGGAGGCGCTCGAGCAGATCGCCGGCTTCGCGAGAGATCCGGAGGCGAAGGAGCGGCAGTTCGTCCCGTCGCTTCTCGAGACCCACGGCGCGTCTCTCCGGGCCTTGCTTCCCCGCGCCGCAGAGGCGGAGGCCGCTCTGGACCTGCCGGCGCTGGGAGCCGAGGGAGACCGGCTGCGGCTCATCGACGCGGTCGTCGCGTTCCTCCTCGACTACGCGCGACAGGTTCCCACGGTGCTCATCCTGGAGGAGCTGGGCCGCGCGGACTCGCTCGGCCGGGACATCTTTCTGCACATGTCGCGGATGCTCTCCCGCAGCAGGGCGAGTCGCGATGCGCGGCTCCTCGTGATCGCTTCGCACTCGGTGCCGCAGTGCAAGGCGGGCGGCGAGGCATGCGTCTCTCCCTTCGCCGATGTGGATGCGGATGCGCCGATCGCGTTCAGGATCCAGGCGCGCGGCTACAGCCGGGACGATATCGAGACGCTGGCTCAGCGCGCCGGGCGTGACCTCCCCCTCTCCTCGAGGGAGGCGCTGTACCGCATCTCGCGCGGGAATGTCCCGCTGCTGAGCTGGTTCTTCCGCGCGCCGCTCTCCTCTTCGATCGTAGAGTTGAACGAGGGGGCTCTGGACCTGGGAACGCTCGTGGCCGAGCGCTATCGCGAGCTGCCCGGCGCGCAGCGCCTCGCCGCGCTCTCTCTCGCCACGCTTCGGTACCGGCTTCCTCTCAGCCGGTGGGCCGCCTGCGTTCCCCGGTTCCGCGATCTGCTCGATGTGCCCTCGGAGTGGGGCGGCGAGGAGTGCCTCGAGGCTCTCGTCGAGGAGCTCGAGGCGGGCGGCTGGGGCCGCGCCGGCGACTTCCATCCAGAGCCGGAGCAGCGGCTTTTCGAGATGGAGAAAGCGGTGGCCGATGCGGTGCTGGAGGCCGAAGCACGCGATGTCGTCGACCGCGCGCGCGAGCGCTGGATCGACGTGTTCCTCGGCGGCGCGGCAGAGAATCCGCGAGACGCCTTCGCGCTCGCAGCTCAGGTCCTCGACCTGGAGCCGCCGGAGGTCGCGAGGATTCTCGCAAGAGGTGATCCTCTCTCCGGCCCCTCGGACGAGGGAGCGGATCGCGGAGTCGACCCGATGGCGGCGGGGCTTCGCGCCGCACAGCAGCTCTGCGATGCCGGCTGCCAGGAGGAGGCCCTGGAGCTTCTCGAGTGCCTCGCGCGAGGCGGCAGCGGCTCGGCTGCCGGCGGCGCAGAGCAGCTCGGCGAGCGCATCGCCGATCTGCTCGAGGAGACCGGCAACCACCGGGAGGCCATCGACGCGCGCCGCCGGAGCCTGGAGCGGCTGAGCGGCGCGCCGGCCGTGGAGCGGGCCCGCGTCTTGAGGATCCTCGGGCGGCTGGACCGGAAGCTGGAGGATCCGCGCCGAGCGTCGGAACGTCTGCGACAGGCCGAGGATCTTCTCGCCGGGCAGCCGCCGAGCGAGGAGCTCGCACGCCTGCTCCTGGAAGCTGCACAGACCTGGAACGACATGGGACGGACCGACGACGCCTGGCGCTCGGGGCGGCAGGCCCTCGAGATCCTCGATGCTCTGGAGAACCCTCCGGCGGATCTGCGCCGATCCGTGCTGGGATGGCTTCTGGATGCGACGGCACAGAGCGGCTGGTCCAGCGAGAGGGAGCAGATGGCGCGGTCGCTGCTGGCGGCCTGCGAGGAGCAGGGAGATCTCGCGGGATCTGTCGCCGCTCTGGAAGGGCTTGCGCGGAGTCTCATGGCGCGGGGGGAGAGCACCCTCTCCGAATCGACGCTGAAGGAGGCTCTCCGGCTCGCGAGCCGGACAGGCGGGCGCTGGCTCAAGGCGAGGGTGCTGGCCGCGATGGGGGAGCACTGCGGCCAGCGGCAGCGGCCGGTCGAGGCGCGCCGGCTTCTGGCGGAGGCGGCGGAGATCTTCCACTGCTTCGACCAGATCGCCGAGGTCCAGAGGATCGGGACCCATCTCCTCCAGCTGGATCTCGAGATGGGGCATTTCTGCCGGAGCGCGGCCACTGCTCGAGGCCTTCTCGAGAGGGAGTACGAGCTGCCGCAGGGATCCCTGTCGACCTTCCCCGAAGAGCCGGTCGTGGAGGCGTTCCTCGCCGAGCGGCTGCGCGAGGAGGCCGGGGCCGCTGCGGAGCGCCGGCGGCGGCTGGAGAAGCAGGCGCTGAAGGGATGGGACCGCCTGGAGCCGGCGGAGGCCCTCGAGCTCGCCGGGCTCTGGCTGAGGGCGGGCCGGGTGCTTCCCACCATGCGGCTTCTCGAGACGATGTTCGACTGCGATGAGTTTCGAGAGCGCGCGGTCGAGGCCGCGGAGGCTCTGCGCCTTCGGGGACGCCTCGCGTACCTCTGCGGAGATCTCGACGTCGCGCTGGAGTCCTACGAGCTCTGTCTCGAGCGGCTCGCCGCGACGCCGGACCGGAGGACCCTGGCGAAGGCCCACACCGACGTCGGAGTGCTGCTCGCCGAGCGCGGGCGGCTGGCGCGAGCCCTGGACCACCTCGTCCGCGGGCTGACAGTCCGGCTCGCCGAGGGGGACCCGGCCGATGTGGCCGAGGGACTCAACGCGATGACGGAGTTCCTGGCGGACAGCGGTCAGAGCGATGCCGCCCGGCAGCTGGCCATCACGACGGCTGCTCTGGCGCACCGCTTCGCCGATGCCCGCGGCGAGCTGCGAGCCTGCCGGCTGCTGGGACGGGCCTCTGCGTCCGCCGAGGCCCATCTCGCGGAGAAGACGTTCGAGCACGCCCTTCGCCTTCAGAGTCACGTCGAGGACGCGCTCGAGAAGTGCCTCCTGCATCTCGACCGCGGCTGGGATCGGCTGCGGCGCGGTGACCACGCCGGCTCGCTGCAGGAAGCGCGGGCGGGCATCGAGCTGGCGCGGTCCATGGACCTGCGGCTCTTGCTCGACGATCTGCTCCATCTGGTGGGAGTCATCGAGAGCTCTCGCGAGAATCCGCGCAAGAACTTCCTGCGGGCACTGGAGGCCCTCGAGCAGGCGCGTGCCGGAGCGGAGAGGATGGGGCGCCCGCGGCTGGCGTGCCGGGTGCTGCGCGCCATGGGGGGCCTCTACGCGGCTCGCGGCAAGCAGGAGCTGGCGGAGGAGTTCTTCGAGAGGGCCGAGGCCGTGCAATCCTCCGCGTTGCGCGACCTGCCGCGCGCGCTGCGGGAGGTCCGCTGGGAGCCGGAGCCGCGCGGGGACGTCTGATCGGGTCACCGCTGCGGCCGAGGCCGGTGACTCCCTGCGCACGCTCCCGAAGAGAGGCGGGCGCTGGAGGCATCGCGAGCGCGCTTCTCCTCTCCTGCGGCTCCTCGGCGGAGGGGCGAGGGATCCGCAGCGCAGCGGTCTCTCGGCTGAGCCGTGAGTCCGACGGCGTCGGGTCACGGGCGGGTGCCTGAAAGAGTCTTCCCAGCCCCATCCGCCGCGAGGGCGCGCAGACCGGCCGCGCAGGTCGAGGGATTTCACCGAGCGTCGGCGGTCGGATGCTGTCCGAAGTCCGCTTTTCTAACAACTTAAGACATTGATATAGATTGTTTTATGATTATTCCTGCCGCTTGTCGAAAACCTGTGGAAAACGCGGATTTCTGCTCTTGACAGCACTCTGGGCATCGAGTATTTTGCCCCTGTCTCTCGACCGTGGGATGCTCTCTCCTTCCCGGTGGCGGGAGGAGGGGCAACAGAAGAAAAAAAGACCCGAAATCCCTTGTGCGGTGACGCGAGAGACGCCAAAATAGCCGACGATCCGGTGTCAGCGACGCGCGGTCACCGCACCGGAGATAAATTCGAAGACTAGATTTTCTCTTCACTTCTTTTCTAAGGGCGTCTTAACTCCTCTGAGACGTCCTTTTTTTTTGCCGCCGCTGAGCGCGGCTCAGCGCAGACGGCGAGGGTCTGAGCTCCGCGGCTGCGCACCCGTCCTCGAGAGCGGTGCGGGCGGCGCTCCACCGGCCGGAAGGGCCTGCTGAGCCGCAGCACTGGAGCCCCCGCAGGGCGCGCATCCAGTCCCCGCAGTGCGAGCGCGTCGCGACAACGCGAGCGGTGGTCTTGGGGCGAGGTATCGCCGCGGGGCGCGGCGGCCCGTTCAGTAGCTCAGCTGAAAGACCTGCCAGCGGCCGTCGAGCCAGATGATCTGCCTGAGCTCGACGCGAAGCGTGATGCCGTCGGCGCTCAGGGTCAGCACGCCGCCGGTCATCATGGGCATGCGCACTCGGAAGATGCCTGCGCCCGTCCGGGTGGATGTGAGATCGCCGGGTTTCCATTCGTGCTCGATCTCCTTGCCGCTCATGGCGGCGGCGAGCTGCTCGAGCTTCTTCTGGTTGCTCGGAAGAATGGTGCTGCCCAGGATCGTGAAACCGCCCTCGGAGAGGACCTTCTTGAAGTCTTCTTCGGTCACGAGGAGCTTCATGGCTTCATCCGGAGTCGCCTTTGCGATCGCGCCGGCCAGCTCCGCGGCGAATGCGGAGGCCTTGGCGGTGAGGTCCTCGCGGTCCATCTCGATGGGCTCCTCCTCGGGCGGAGATTCGCGAGTCGGTGGCGGCACAACCTCGGCCGCGGTCTTGCCGTCCTTCTCGGTGGCCTGCGCCGCCTCCGTTGTGGCGCGCGCCTGCGCCGGGTCCTTCTCCTCGTCGATCGCGGGAGACGTCTGCAGCTTCTCGAGAAGATCCTTGACCGCGTCCTTCTTCGCAGGAGCGGTCTCGACGGCGGCACCCGGATCCCGGGGCGTCTCGTGCGGTGGAGTCTCGGCTTCGCTGGAAGGCTGCGCTGCCATCGGTTGCGCTGGAGCCTCGGATGTCTCGGGCTGAGCGGTCCTCTGGCGAGCGCCGTCGCCGTCGCAGCCGGCGAGGATCACGGCCAGCGCCATCGCAGGCAGAGCGCCGGCCGAGCGTGCGATGAAGAGAGCTCCGGCGCGCGAGGGCAGGAGATCTCGGGCGGCGCCAGAGGGTCGGGATCGGAAGGGGAGTCGAGCCATGGTCTTGGTCCTTTCCTTGCAGTCTTCTAGCCGCGCGGCGGCACCCCGAGACGACGAGAGCTTACGGTGGAGGTCGTCACCGGGCGGGGACGGGTTCGGGTTCGGGAACGGCAAACGCAATCCTCATGCCGTAGGGCGGCAGTCTGAGACGATGACATCCTTCGGAGCAGGCACTCTGCACTCGCGCCGGACGCGTGGGCCCCGGCGGCATCGAACGAGCCTCGCCGGCCGGTGTGCGCCGCCCGGCGAGGGCCTGCCTCCATCATCGGGCCGCGGCTGGTTCTGTCCAGAGGGCGCCTCGCGCCGCCCGCCTGGAGCCGAGCGGGCGCCCTGCTGGCGGCCA
>JAFGKN010000764.1 GCA_016928605.1 Planctomycetota bacterium
GACGCCACGTTTGCCGAGGGCGCATCAGCGCTGCCGGGTGGTGGCGCGTCCGCTCCGGCGGATCGCACGAGAGAGGCTGGAGCGGCCGGGCCGGCGGAGGAGGGCGCCGCTCCGCCGGCCTCGCCGGCAGAGACGGACAAGCCGCCTCCGGCGGCCGGGGAGTCGCCGGCCGATGGCGGATCGTCGTCGCTCGCGGAGGCCGGATCCGAGCCCGGCGATCGTACGGGGGAGCCCGGGACGTCTCCCGGAGCGGCGGAGGAGGCTGCAGCGCGGCCTGGGATCTCGCCCGCGGATGGGGCGAAGGAGCCCGGAGCGCCAGCCGGGGAGAGGGATGCGAGACGCGCCGATCGCCGCCGCGGCGTCCACGCGGCGCTCTTGTGGCTCTCCGCCATCGTCGTCTGCCTGGTGACGGCGATCGTGATCCGCGCGGCGAGGCGGTCGAGATGCCGGCGGCGCGCCACCGGCGGCAGCGCACCGCGGGTGGAGCGGCGAGCGGGGCCGCTGGAGCTCGACGACACGATCGGCGGAGCCACCGCCGCCGACCTGGACGCACGCCTCGGCCCGGATCACAAGGGCGCGCGAGCCGAGGAAGCCGAGCGCCCGGTGCGGAGGGCCTCGCGGGAAGCGGAAGAACTGGCGCGCGCGGGGGACGAGAGAGGTGCGCTGCTGGCGCCGCTCGATATCCCGGACGGGGAAGGGGAACAGGAGGACCTCGATCCTGGCGCTGCTCCGGGCCGGCGAACGTGAGACGTCCCGCCGGGGGCAGGATCCGTCACGTTTCCTCGCCGGGGGCTTCCGCGGAGCCGGTCTGCGAGGAGACCAGCGGCCCCTGCTCCCAGATCCGGAAGGCTCTCTTGATCTGGCGGACGGCCTGGAGGATCCGCTGGCGGTTCTCGATGAGCGCGAGTCGCACGTATCCCTCTCCGTCCGGGCCGAAGCCCCGCCCGGGAGCGACGGCGACCTCGGCATCCTCCATCAGGCGGCGGGCGAACTCCATAGATCCCAGCGCCTGGTACGGCTCGGGGATGCGGGCCCAGACGAACATGCCTCCGCGAGGCCGGTCGACGTTCTGCCAGCCGATGCGCTCGAGCCCTCCGAGGAGGACGTCGCGTCGCTCCTCGTAGCGCCTCGACTGCTGCGCGGCGAACTCCACGCAGTGGCGGAGGCCGACGATCGAGGCGATCTGGATCGCCTGGAAGATCCCGTAGTCGTAGTAGCCCTTGATCGCGCCGAGCGCCTTGACGATGCGCGGATTGCCGCAGCAGTAGCCGATCCGCCATCCCGCCATGTTGAAGGTCTTCGACATCGTGGTGAACTCCACTCCGATCTCCTTGGCTCCGGGTACGGAGAGGAAGCTCGGCGCGTGGTAATCGTCGAAGGTGATCTGCCCGTAGGCGAAGTCGTGCACGACGATCAGGCGGTGCTTGCGGGCGAGGCGGACGACGTCGACGAGGAAGCTCGTGTCGACGGTGTGGGCGGTCGGATTGTGCGGGTAGTTGATGAAGAGGACCTTGGGCGCCGGCGAGAGCGTCCGGCAGGTGTCGTCCACGCAGCGGAGAAACACCTCATCACTCTGGATCGGGATCCCCAGATAGCTGCCGCCCGCGATCACCACGCCATAGCTGTGAATCGGAAAGGAAGGGGTCGGCACGAGCGCGGTGTCGCCGGGACCGAGGAGAGCCAGACAGAGGTGGCTGAAGCCCTCCTTCGAGCCGATCGTGGCGATGACCTCCGTCTCCGGCTCGAGCGAGACGTCCCAGACCTTCTTGTAGTACTTGGCCACCTCGCGGCGCAGGTTGTAGATGCCGGCCGCTGTTGAGTACCGGTGGTTGCGGGGATCCGTGACCACCTCTGTGAGCTTCTGGACGATCAGATCGGGAGTGGCGTCTGTGGGGTTGCCCATCGCCATGTCGATGATGTCGACGCCGGCTCGCCTCTTCTCGTCCTTCAGGCGGTTGATGCTGCCGAAGAGGTAGGGGGGCAGCCTGCCCATGCGGTAGCTGAGCTGGATGTAGTCGTCGTCGTGTTCCATGGTTTCCTGTGCGAGCGTCCGCGCGGCTGCTCGGGGACCTGCGGCGGGAGCTTCGGCTGGACGTGGCGGACGCCACGAGCCCGGCCCGCTGCAGCTCCGCGGACAGCGCATCGCAGCCGAGCCCCATTATAGGTCTTCCCGAGGGATTCTCACCTCCGAACGCGCAGGCTGGCAAGGTGTGCCGTCAAGCAGACTGCCGCTGCGAGAAGCGGGCTCGGCGGCAGACCGAGCCAGGGGTAAAGCGCCCCGCCGGCGACTGCTAGCGCGGGCAGCACGACGGCGGCGAGCGACCGTCCGAAGCGCCTCACGCGCCCGTGGTACTCGTCGCTGGCGTCGAGCAGGGAGCTGATCTGCTCCAGGCGGGGCTCGGCGAGGGCGATATCTGCACCCAGCGGGCCGCCGGCGCCTCCGGCCGGGTCGTCCTGGAGCGAGGCCGGCCACTCGATGGAGATCGACGCGGCCTGGAGAGCCGGCGCGTTCTTCTCGCGCGTGCCCACCACGGCCACGCAGAGACCCTGGAGGACCAGATCGCCCACGGCGCGGCCACGCTCCTGGGGCGAGAGATCCCGCAGCACGTCCGTCTCGCCCAGCTCCCGGGTTGCCGCCTCGACGGCGTCGGCGTCGCCGCCCGTGAGGACTCGCAGGCGTTTCCCCCGGCGGCGCAGGGAGTGAGCGAGCTCGACAGCCTCGGGCCGGAGGGGGTCCATCAACGCCACGAGTCCCTGGACCACTCCGCCGAGCGCGACGAAGATGACGCTCTCGCCCCGCTGGCGGAAGGGCCTCGCAACCTCGCTCAGCTCCTTGATGACATCCTCCGCGAACCCGTGCTCGCGGAGGAGGCGGATGTTGCCGCAGAGGAGCTCGCGTCCCCGCAGAAAGGCGCGGACTCCCTGGCCGGGGATCTGCTCGAAACCCTTGACGCGCGGGATCGTCCCGGCTTCCAGCGTGCGGCGGCTCAGGACCGCTCGGCTGAAAGGATGCCGGGCAGCGAACTCCGCGACGGCGGCGAGCTGCAGGACATCGTCCGCCGTGCGGTCCTCGGCGAGGGGGATGGCGTCGGTGATCTCCGGCTCCCCGCGGGTCAGGATGCCGCGGCGCTCGCAGAGGAGGGATCCAGCCTCGCGGAGCCTCTCCACGGCTGCGGGCCTGCGGACCCGGATTCCACCGGATGCGAGGTGGTCGCACCACTGCGCGAGGAGGGACCGGCGAGTGTTGTCCAGGAGAAAGAGATCGGCCCCGAGGAGCAGGGAGAGCGACGCGTTCACCGCGAGCGGGAGCGACCCGGCGAGCAGCGGCCAGAGCGCGGCCGGGATGAGCGCTGCGGCGAGAAGGAGCGTCACCAGGAGGCGGGC
>JAFGKN010000147.1 GCA_016928605.1 Planctomycetota bacterium
CTCGAGCTTCTGGTCGCCGCCGGCGAACGCGCCCCGCCAGTCCGTCAGGCCGCGGGGGAGGCGGAAGATGTCGAAGTTGAGCGACTGGATCTGCACGTAGGCGACCTCGCCCGCGCCGCTCGATGCGCCGCCTCCCAGCGCGAAGCGGCCCCGGTGCTCCGTCTCCTCGACGGCCACTTCGATGTCGTAGGCGTTCTCCTCGCCGGTCGCCCGCGGGAGGATCTCGACGCCGGCGAAGAGCCCCGACTGCTCGAGGTGCGCCAGGCTCTCCTCGACGTCCACCGGGAGCAGCACGTCGCCGGGCGCCATGGCCAGCCGGCGGCGGATCACGCGGTCGCGGGTCTTCCAGTTCCCGGAGATGTCGATCCTGCGGATGAAGCGATGCGGGCGCTCCTCGATTTCGAAGACCACGATCACTTCCTCGTCGCCCCGCCAGCGGTGCGAGACCCGCACGTCCGGGACGACGTCCGAGCGCTTCTGGTAGGCGAGGATCAGCCGCCTCGCCGCCGCCTCCACCTCCTCTCCGCGGTACGCGCCGCCGGTCTCGAGGTCGAGCTCCTCGAGCAGAAGCTCGCGCGGGAGCAGCTTCTGGCCGCGCACATCGCAGCCGGCCAGCCGGTAGCGCGCGCCCTCGACGATGCGCAGCTCGACGGAGATCCTCCTCTGCAGGTCGTCGATGCGGAATCCATCGAGCGCGACCTCGACGTCGAAGAATCCGCGGGACCGGTAGAACCGGACGAGGCGCGCGGCTGCGGTCCCGATGGATCCCGGCCGGTAGTCGCCCCTGGAGAGGAAGCCGAAGCCTCGGACCGGCTCGAGCCCGCACGCCGCGATGAGCTCGCGCCGCGAGAAGCTCTCCCCTCCCGCGAACTCGATCTCGTGGAGCCGGAGGCGCGGTCCCTCGTCGATGCGAAACGTCACCTCGGCCCGGCCCAGCGGCACGAGCCGCACGAGGCTCTCGGCATGCGCCAGGGGAAAGCCTTCCTCCGCGTACTCGCTCTCGATGGCCTCCCGGTCGGCGGCGAGCCGCTCCCGCGAGAGCCGCGAGCCCGGCCGCGTCAGGAGCTCGCGTTCGATGCGGGCCGCGGAGATCACCTCGCCACCCTCGATCGCGACCGAGAGGACGATCGGCTCCTCCTCGGCGCGCGCCGGATGATGGATCGCCCCGTCGAGCTCCTGCTGCGCCCCGGCGTTCCGGAGTGCGAGCAGCAGCAGCAGCGCTCCGGCGCTCGCGGCGGCTTGGAAATGGCGATGCGGTGGCATACGGATTTCGTTATGCTGAAGGCTCCCACGATATCACCGCCCCCAGGAAGGCGGAAGGAGGGGCGCCGAAAGCGGCGGCATCGACCTTGAACAGGAAGGACCCGAGCGTGGAGTTCATCATCGTCCAGGACTTCAAGGAGAACCGCCGCAAGTGCACCGCGCGGCCTCTCGAGCGGCTGGCGGGCGTCGAGCTTCTCCGCCTCGGGCGGCCGAGGCCGGGCGAGCCTCCCATCGCGATCCCCGGCGGCATCTGGCTCGAGGTCGGCGCTCCCACCCTCGCTGCGGATGACAGGGGCCTTCTCGACGGCGGCGGCAGGGTCATCGTGCTCGACGCATCGTGGGCGAGGCTGGATCCGCTCTCGCGGAGGCTGCGCGTGGCGGATGGCAGGAGAGCCGAGCGGAGGTCGCTGCCGGGGCGCATCGTCACCGCGTATCCCCGCCGGTCCAAGGTGCGCGAGGATCCCGCGGGCGGGCTCGCCACCGTCGAGGCGGTCTTCGCCGCGACGGTCGTGCTCGCGGAGCCCCGTCCGGAGCTGCTCGCGGGATACCGGTGGGCCGCGGAGTTCCTGCGCCTCAACGCTGCCGCGCTCGAGGATCTGGGCTGGGATCCGCTTCAGGACATCTCGCGGCCGCGGGCTCCGCCCGGCGCCGCCTCGGCTCTGCGGGTTGTCGACGAGAGCGCGCCTCGGGGCACGGCGTGAGCCCCGGCAGGCGGTAACCCTGGATTTTTGCTGGAATTCCGATCGGTGAGTTGATAGCGTTCCCCTGGAGGGTGAACGATCCGTGTTCGACGACGAAATGCTGACGATCGAGGAGCTCGCGGACTACCTCAAGCTGAAACGTCAGACGATCTACAGGTGGGCCCAGACGGGCAAGATCCCGGGCGCCAAGTTCGGCAAGGAGTGGCGCTTTCGTCGCTCGCTCATCGAGAAATGGATCGACAGTCAGATCTCCTCCACCTCCTCCGCTGAGCGCCGGGCCGGGAAGCCCCCGAGGAGCCGCGGCCCCTCGGGGAACTGATCCCGGTCGCGGAAGGAAGCCGGGCGGCGGCGAACCGCAGAGGGCTCGGAAGCCGTGCGCCTCGCCGGATCTGCAGGGCGCGGGCCGGCGCGGTCCCCGGGTCCCGGAGCGGCGCGCCGAGGTGGCCCCGAGGAGAGTCCGGATCGCGAAGGAGACCGAGAGTATGTCCATCTACCTGGGACTGGACTCGAGCACGCAGAGCCTGACGGCCATCGCCATCGAGGTGACCGGCTCGTCGCGGCGCATCGTTTTCGAGCACTCGCTGCGGTTCGATGACGCGCTTCCCGGCTACGGGACGCGGAACGGAGTGCTCCCGAGCGAGGATCCCCTGGTCGCCCTCTCATCGCCCCAGATGTGGGCGGAGGCGCTGGACCGGATGATGGAGGTCATCGCCGCGCAGACCGCCTTTTCCCTCTCCGAGGTGCGAGCGATCTCCGGCTCCGGGCAGCAGCACGGCAGCGTCTACCTCAACGATCGCGCCGCATCCGTTCTCGAGGGGCTCGATCCCGAGCGGCCGCTGGTCGAACAGATCGGCGGCATGTTCTCCCGGCAGAGCTCTCCGATCTGGATGGACTCGAGCACCTGCCAGCAGTGCGAGGACATCACGCGCGCCATCGGGGGGGAAGGCGTTCTGTCGAGCCTGACGGGCTCGCGGGCGTTCGAGCGGTTCACCGGGCCGCAGATCCGCAAGTTCTACGAGGAGGATCCCGACGGCTACGACGCCACCCGGAAGATCCATCTCGTCAGTTCCTACATGGCGAGCCTCTTCGCCGGCAAGCACGCTGCGATCGATCCCGGCGATGCCTCGGGGATGAACCTCATGGACCTCGCCCACAAGCGATGGGCCGCTGCCGCGCTGCTCGTGACCGCTCCGGAGCTGGGCGATCGGCTTCCGGAGATCCGCGAGCCGTGGTACGTCAACGGTCCGATCGCGAGCTACTGGGCCGAGCGGCACGGATTCCCCCCCGGCGTGAAGATCGTCACCTGGTCCGGAGACAACCCCTGCAGCCTCATCGGCGTGGGGCTGGTCGAGCCGGGACGCATCGCGATCTCGCTGGGCACGAGCGACACGCTCTTCGGCTTCATGCCCCTGCCGCACGTCGACCCGGCGGGCGGGGGCCACGCGTTCGGCGCGCCGACGGGCGACTACATGAGCCTCATCTGCTTCAAGAACGGATCGCTCGCGCGCGAGGCCATCCGGAACAGGTACGGCCTCGACTGGGAGCAGTTCTCCGCGGCGCTGAGGGACTCGACGCCGGGCAACGGCGGAGCGGTGCTGCTCCCCTGGTTCCACTCGGAGATCACGCCCACCGTCCTCGAGCCGGCCGTCCA
>JAFGKN010000765.1 GCA_016928605.1 Planctomycetota bacterium
CAGCATCGCGGGTGAGATCGTGCGACGGCGCGCGCGGAGCGAGGCGGCATCGGCGGGAAACGGACCGGCCGTGCGGTCGCGTCGGCTCAGCTCGCGTCGGCGGCGAGCGGCTCGCTGACCTGACTCTCGAGACCCTCGATGAGGGCGCGGATGTCGTCCTCATCGAACACGCCGTGAGCGTACTGGATGATCTCTCTGACTCCGATCCCCATCTCTTCCATCTCGATCACGAGATCCAGGTTGCATTCGCCGAGCGGGTGGTTCATCCGGGGCGTCTCCAGCTTGCCGTGGTTTCCCTCTCGGCATCCTTATCGGCGAGTTCCTCCGGCGGGCTTGACGGAAACTCGGCCCCTATCCGTCGCTCCGCTCCCGCGCGATCAGGTCCTCGAGAGCGCGGGCCCCGAGACCTCGGAGCCCGAAGGGGGCCTCGAGGCCGTGGGCCTCGAGCAGGCGGTGGTCGCCGATGATCTCGGCCGCCGGGCCGTCGGCGCGGATCTTTCCCTCGTCGATCAGCAGGACCCGGCGGCAGGTGAGGAGGATGAGCTCGAGATCGTGCGCGGCGACGAACCGCGCCTGGGACATCGAGCCGAGGAGCCGGGCGAGGTCGCGGCGCCCGCGGGGATCGAGGTCGCTCGTCGGCTCGTCGAGGATCAGGATCTCGGGATCGAAGGAGAGCACGGTCGCGATCGCCGCACGGCGCCGCTCCCCGCTGGAGAGGTGGTGCGGCACGCGGTCCTCTGCCTGCTCGAGCCCCACCCGGCGCAGGGCATCCCGCACGCGCTCGTGGACCTCGCCGCGGGGGAAGCCGTAGTTGAGGGGGCCGAAGGCGACGTCGTCGAAGACGGTGGGGCTGAAGAGCTGGTCCTCGGTCTGCTGGAAGACGAGCCCGATCCTGCGGCGCGCGCCCGCATCGCCATCGACGCCGATCGGCTCGCCGAAGACCTCGACGGTCCCCCGCTGCGGCTTGAGCAGGCCGGCGAGCACGTGGATCAGCGTCGTCTTTCCCGCTCCGTTGGGGCCGATGAGCCCCGCGGGCTCGCCGCGCGCGATCTCGAGGGAGACGCCGCGGATCGCCTGGCGGCCGTCGGAGAAGGTGAACTCGATGTCGCGGGCAGCCAGGGCGGCCTCGGTCACAGGAACCTCCAGAGAAGCAGCACGGTCGAGAGGATGACGGCGCCGGCGAGAGCCGCCACGTCGGCGGGCGTCGTCCGGAACACGGCGAGGCTCGGGTACTCTCCGCGGTAGCCGCGGGCGACCATCGCATCCCGGATCCTCCGCGTGCGCTCCAGGCTCCCGACGACGAGGGAGCCGACGCCCCGCGAGAGCGCCCGCAGGCTGCGGAGGCCTGTCCGGGGCCGGAAGCCCCGCGCCCGCATCGCCTGGCGCATCCTCCGGTTCTGGTCGAAGACGACGAAGAGGTAGCGGTAGGCGAACATCGCGATCTGGACCAGCGGCTCCGGCACTCTCAGCCGGTGGAGCGCCTTCATCGTCCGGTCGAATCGAGTCGTTCCTAGCGCGACGACGACCAGGAGGAGGATCGCGAGCGCCTTGATCAGGATCACCGCGGCGACCAGGAGTCCGGTGAGCGAGATCCGCAGGAAACCGATGCGGATCGTATCGCTTTCGTAGACGAGGGGAAAGAAGACGACCATCAGGAGCAGGAAGCCGGCGGCGGGCGCGAGCTTGCGCAGCGCGTAGCCCACAGGGATGCTCGAGCCGAGGAGGAGACCGACCGAGAGGGCGAGGCACGCGGCGGCCGCGCTCAGGTCGCGCGACGCCCGCGGATCCGTGCGGATCGAGGGACGGTCCAGCGTGATGGCGATCACGAGCACCAGAGCGGCGGCGAGCTTCCAGCGCGGATCGAGGCGGTGGAGCCATGAGTCGAGGTGAGCGAACCGGTCGATCTCAGGATGCATCGGGACGCCTCGTGCGGAGTCGGCGCGCGGCGGCGAGGGCCGCGATCACGGAGAGGAGGGCGATGACCCCCAGTCCCGCGAGGATGCGCACCCAGAGGGGGCCCAGCCACGACAGGCCGCCCTCCTTGGACCTGGCGATGACCGCATCGCCCGAGGGTCCCGGAGCGTCCGCCAGAAGCGGCTCGATGCGCGCGGCCGGGACCTGCATCTCGAGGCGGTGTCCGACGCGGTCGTCGATCACGACGTCGAGGTCGACGGCGCTCTCCGGCGCGAAGCGGAAGACCCCGCCGGCATCGGTCCGTCCCTCGGCGACGACGATGCCATCCGGGCCGGTGACCGTGACGCGGGCATCGCGGAGCGGAGAGTCGTCGGAGAAGTAGGCCTCGATGACGAGGGCGCCGCCGCGAGCGATCGCGTCGGCGAGGAGGCGGTGAGCTGGAAGGCGCGGAGTTGCGGCGGCCGCCAGCAGCGAGGCGAGGATCCAGGGACTGAGAGCCGGAGCCGCGGTCGCTCGCTTCATGGCGTCTGCCTCGCGGGGTGGGCTTCGGCGCGGGATGCCTGCGGATCGAGGGCATCCGGAAGGACGCGCGAGAGGAACACGATCACCGAGGCGGTGACGATGATCTCGATCGCCGCCACCGGCAGGTGGAGAACGACCGCGAACCAGGCGAGGTCGCGGATCTCCTTCCCCGCGGTCGCGAGCACGAGGACATAGAGGGCGCCGGAGGAGGCGAAGGCCGCCAGGGTGCAGGCCGCGCCGAGCCCAGCCAGTCGAGCGCGGCTCACCGCGCGTCCGCGCAGGGAGTGAAAGAGCGCTGCGCTGGCCAGAGCGCCGCTTCCCAGGACGCAGGTCAGCACGCCGATCGTGGTGATGCCGCCCTCGCCGAGCAGT
Organism: Planctomycetota bacterium; assembly: GCA_016928605.1. Taxonomy (GTDB): domain Bacteria; phylum Planctomycetota; class UBA8108; order UBA8108; family UBA8108; genus JAFGKN01. Next base: position 2,809 of record JAFGKN010000765.1, read on the forward strand.
ACCGCCTGGAGAGAGACGGCCACCAGGATCGCGGGGATGCTGGCCCAGCCGAGGAGCACCCCCATCAGGGCGTTGAGGAGGAGGTGCACGGAGGTCCCCACCAGCGGGAACTGGATCGTGGTCGCCACGAAGAAGAGGCCGGTCATCACTCCGATCTCGGGGATGCGCTCCGGCCGGAAGCGGCGCAGTGAGAGCTTCACAGCCACGCCGGCTGCGGCGTAGCCTCCCAGCCAGACCGGAGGATCGAGGAGGTTGTCGGGGATGTGCATCGCCGCAGGCCTCGCTTGCGGATCTAGGGTTCTCAGCGCGGGGATGCGAGCGGCTCGCCGACGTAGACCGCCAGCGTGGAGCTCTGGACGATCGGATGCTCCTCGCCGTCGGGAGCGCGGCGGCTGCCGTCCGGCACGCTCGCGTGGATGATCCACCAGCCTCTCTCGTCGAGG
>JAFGKN010000766.1 GCA_016928605.1 Planctomycetota bacterium
GAGATCGAGAGCAGGTCGACTCCCAGATCCTCGACGCGGCACAGGATGTACGGCAGGGCCTGCACGGCGTCCGAGTGGAGCCAGATGCCGCGCTCCCTGCAGAGCCTCGCGACCTCCGCCACGGGCTGCAGCGTTCCGATCTCGTTGTTCGCGAGCATGAGCGAGACGAACACCGTGTCATCGGCCATGGCGTCCACGGCGTCCTCGACCCGCACGCGGCCGTCGCGCGCGGTGCCGAGGTACGTCAGGCGGAACCCGCGCCGCTCGAGGCGCTGGCAGGCATCGAGAACGGCCTTGTGCTCGATGCGGCTCGTGATGATGTGCCGGCCCCGCTCCTGGAGGATCTCGGCCGCGCCCTTGATCGCCAGGTTGTTCGACTCCGTGGCGCCCGACGTGAAGACGATCTCGCGCGGATCGCAGGCGATCAGCGCCGCGACGCGTGCCCGAGCCTCCTCCACCAGCGACTCGGCCTCGCGCCCGAAGGCGTGCTGGCGGCTCGATGCGTTGCCGAAGGCCTCGCCGAAGGCCGGGAGCATCGCCTCGAGGACGCGGGGATCGCACGGGCTCGTCGCGTGGTAATCGAGGTAGATCGGTCGAGCGGTCATGGGTTCCGCCAGAGGTGTGAGGAACTCGGCCGCCGCAACGCCGGAGCCCGGCGGCCGGGGCGAGCCCGGAGGGCGCGGCCGGAGAGTCGATTCTTCACCAGAGCGGCGGGAAGATCAACCGCGCTCGAGGTGGCGGACCAGCTCCGCGACGACCGCGCGGGCTTGCGAGGCGTACGAGCCTCTGAGGCGCGCTGGATCCCAGAACGGATCCAGGAACTCCGCGACGCCATGGTCGCCGCACGATTTCGATGCCTCGTGGCTCCAGAGGACGCGGCCCGTCTCGTCCACCAGAGAGGCCTCGACGTCGAGCCACGGCTTCCAGCTCCCGCGCAGCCCCATGCCGTCGTCCAGACCGTACTCGACGGCGAGCCGGAAGCGGATCGCGGCGGTCTCGGCCTCATCTCGGGCGACGTGCCTCACGATGCCGCGCTCGAGGAGCCGGCGCGCGAGATCGGAGGCCACCATCGATCCGACCGGGATGTCGGCGTCCCTCATCCGGCACTCGAGGGCCGTGCGCCGGTACGCCTGGTTGTCCGAGTAGTCGATGAGGTCGATGACCATGCCGACGGGAGCCGTGAAGTAGGTCGAGTACCAGACGGCTCCGCGCGTAGAGTACGGGATCCCGGGGATGTCGCCCGTGTAGCTCCCCCGCTCGGAGATGTCGATGGCCACGCTCGCCGCGGCGATCCTGGTCCTCGCCTCGTCGTCGAGCGGAACGCTCCCGCAGCCCGACGCGAGGAGGAGGGCCGCGAGAAGGGACGTCCGGGTGATGGTGCTCTGCGCTGGGAACATGGCTCTCCGCCTCCGGTCTCCTGAAGGGGGATCCGCACTCCACGCCGGGGGCGGCCCATCAGCACATCGGCAGGCGGCGCCTCGAGCTGAAGACGCCCCCGCGAGCGCCGCCGAGGGCGTCCGCCGCCGGAGGTTTACCGGTACGCTGAGCGGAGCAGCCTGCGGTGCTCAAGGCCCGTGGGGGCAGAGGTCGGTGCAGCCCTCGATCTCCACACAGGCCGCTCCGAGCACCGGCGCCGGACCTCCGGAGAAGAGGTAGCCCAGCACGTAGACCGCGTCGGAGAGGTTGACGCTGAGGTCTCCGTTCGCGTCGAGCAGCATCTGGTTGGCAGGATCGGACAGAGAGCCGTCGCCGCAGGGAAGGGCTGCCGGCTGGCCGCGGAACAGGAATCCGAGGAGCCCCACGGCGTCCGAGATGTTTAGGTCGCCGTCCTCGACGATGTCGGAGGGAACTCGCAGCCCGCCGCGCGGCTCGAGCGTGTCCTCTCGGCCGGGGGAGCCTCCGATCTCGAGGCTCGCGCGCCAGCTCGCCGGATCGTCCCACGTGGAAGGATCGGCGCGCGCGTCCCGGATGACGAGAGAGTATCCACCGCCGTCGGTTTCCGGATACCACGCGTCATCGTAGGTGAAGGAGATGATGGGCGCGTCCAGGGGGCCGAGGAGCTCGATCTTCTGGCCGGAGTTGCTCAGAAGCCCCGACTCGAACTGCCCCGCGATCCGGATCCCCTCGGTGGAGTAGCGCTCGGCGAAGGCCTCGAGCTTGTTGCAGACCACGACGAACTCGCCGGGGCCGAGATCGGTGACCGCGCTGGTCGAAAAGTCGAACACCGGGCGTCCCGAGAATCGCATGCCGGCGAGCGAGATCGTCTCCTCGCCGACATTCTGGAACTCGAGGAACTCGAACGCGGAGGAGGAGAACTCGCTGCCCTCGGGCGGCACAGGATAGTACATGATCTCCGTGACGACGAGGGGGATGGCGTCTGTCACGTACGTGCCCGCGACCATGTCCGTCCAGCCGCTCTCTCCGAAGCGCGAGCGGACCTGGACCTTGGTGTTCTCGGTGATCGGGATCGGCGCTGTGTAGGGCTGCGCCAGGGGGTGCGGGGATCCGTCCTCCTGCATCGGATCGGGGCCGTTGAGAGTGTAATAGGCATCGCCAACGCGGGAGGTGACGCCGAGCTCGAACCCGTCGGGAACCAGGCCGCTCGGGCGATCCAGGAGAGGAGGATGGATGCCGAGCTGGGTGTCCATCCAGGCGAGGCGTCCAGCGAGCCAGTAGTTCCGCATCCAGTCGATCTCCTCCTCCCACGTCGCTGCGATGAACTGGTTCGGCCAGATGTAGGTGCCGAGGATCCGCCACTTCTGGAAGTTCCTCTCCTGGGCCTCCGCGAGGAGCTCGACGTTCGCGTCGACGCTCGCGTAGAGGCGGGGCGTGGCCAGCCCGGATCCGCGGTGGAGGAGCCACCGCTCGCGGTACCTCGCGAGGTAGGCCGGATCCTGGTGGAGGCGCGGGTACCAGGGGTAGTCGCCGCTCGAGAGCTGCGGGTAGTACCAGCCGGTCGGGCTTCCTCCGGCGAGATAGTTGGCGTTGCCGAGCGAGAGGTTGTAGTCCCAGATCGGGCCCATCGTCAGCTTGCCGCCCCGGTCCTTGTAGAAGAACGTGCTCAGCCGGTAGCCGTCGATGTTCTTGCAGAGCTCGGTGATGATGTGGTGGTCGATGAAGGAGTCGACGTCGATGTACCGGGCATACCCCAGCTCCGGGTGCTGGAAGTTGGATCCGTAGAGGGCCGCCTCGAACTGGTTCATGTAGCTCGTGATGTAGCTTCGCTGCGCGCTCGTGATCTCGGCCTCCTTGGGCTCGACGAAGGCGAGGACCTGGCCTCTCGAGGTCCGGAATCCGGAGTCTCCGGGATCGAGGCGGTCCTTCTTCAGCAGGTATCCCCCGGTGATCTCCGGCTCGGCGCTGTCGGTGGGCAGCAGCTTCTCGATGTCGACGCGCTGCCCGTCGACCTTGATCTTCTCGACGACGAGGTAGACACCCCAGTAGTGGCTGGATGCCACCGTGGTGCCCGACGTCTTGTAGAAGAGCTCGACGAATCGCGTCCTCGGCGCGTAGCGCTCTATGTAGTTGCTCCAGAGGTACGAGAGATCGTTGCGCATCAGCGATTTGTCGGAGTAGGGGCCGTGCAGCACCCAGTCCGACTCGCGAGGCATCCCGAGCAGGGGGACGGCGGTGTCCACATCCCGGCCGTACGCCTCCCAGGTCTCCATGTTGAAGTTCTTCTTCGGGAAGCCGAGCGAGCTCGATCCCCGGTACTTGAAGCCGCCCGGTCCGCCGATCGCGAACGGGTCGGTCATCCGGTTCCGGCCGTCTCCGTTGTCGATGACCGCGAAGTAGCCCGCGCGGTAGGTGGTCTCGTTCACGCTCCCGGAAGGCTCTGCGATCAGGATGGGGAGGTTGCTCTCGAAGCCGGCCGCGCTGGAGTGCACGAAGACGTAGTCGTGATGGGCCGTCTCGCTCGGCAGGAGTTGCTCGCTGTAGACCCGGGCCTTGACCGTGGTCCGGGCCGAGATGGAGATCGGGCCGGAGTAGGCCGGGGAGCTCTCGACCGGCTCGGATCCATCGAGGGTGTAGCGGATGACCGCCGGCGACAGCGAGGTCGACAGCTCCAGGGAGAAGGCCGACGGGTACGCCGCTCCGACGCGCGAGAAGGCCGGCGGAGGGGCGACTCCCTCCAGTCCCTCCGCGTTGGGGAAGCCGGGCGTCGGCACGACGAAGTACTCGAGCTCGCCGGTGTTGACCTCGCCGACGCGGATCACGTCGAGCTCCGGCAGCAGGAGGAAGTCGGAGCTCGACCGCAGGCGGTTCAGCCCGTGGATGGCGAGAACGTTGGCGCCGGCGCGCAGGAGCCCGGCAGGGACGGCGATGTCCGCGTTCTCGAAGGCGAGGGCCAGGGAGACGGATCGCGCGGTCAGCGCGTCGGCGTCGAACGCGACATCGCCGGCGGGCGCGTTGCCGCGGCCGACCTCCTGGCCGTTGATGTAGGCCACGTAGCCATCCTCGTACTTGATCCGGAGGCGCAGGAAGCGGACGGAGCCGGCATCGGCGAGGACGAACGGGATGCGGACGTAGAGCCCCGGGTTGACGTCGTACATCGCAGTCTCGACATCCGTCGCGATCAGATCGGCGAAGCGGGGCGGATCCTGGCGGTCGTAGCCGATGCCCGTCGAGCCGGCAGCCCACAGGCTGTCGTCGAAGTCCGGCTCGGTCCAGCTGAGGCCCAGCGATCCGTCCTGCGGTACGACGTAGCGAGCGGTGGCTCCCTCGAGGACCGGCCGCTCCGACCGGTCGATCTCCATGGGGAGGCCGAAGGAGATGTCCGCGCGCTGCCGCGGGAACTCCGGCGCGAAGGGGAGGACCTCGCGGCCCTGCGGGTCGACGAGCGAGAGGAACTCGCCGGAGCTGTCGAGGCGGAAGCTCGTGTGGAGCTCGGCGCCGGCC
>JAFGKN010000148.1 GCA_016928605.1 Planctomycetota bacterium
AATCCATCGTGATGAATCACTGGATGTAACGGCGCGATCTGTCATCCTGCAACTCCGATCCGACAGGATCCCGGGCTTTCCAGGAGGCCTTCCCCTCATGCACGTCACCGAAACGCGGGTCCGCTACGCCGACACCGACGCGATGGGCGTCGTCCACCACGCGAACTACCTGGTCTACTTCGAGATCGGACGCACCGAGCTGATCCGGCGCGAGGGGCTCCCCTACGCGGATCTCGAGCGCGACGGCCTGCGGCTCGCCGTGGTGGAGGCCGCGCTCCGCTACCGTCATCCGGCCCGCTACGATGACGCTCTCCTGATCGCCACGGCTGTGACCGAGGTGACCGGCGTGCGCATCCGGTTCGAGTACGTCATCTCCCTGCAGGCCAGCGGCCGGCCGCTGGTCGAGGGGCACACCGTGCTGGCGTCCCTCGACGAGAGAGGGAGGCCGCGGCGGCTTCCTCCGGAGCTGCGAGCGGCGCTCGAGGGCATGGTCGAGGCCGGTGCGGACGAGGATCGATGAGCGAGACGGGCGACCTCAGGATCGAGGTGCTCCACATCGACGAGGAGGTCGTCGTGGTGAACAAGCCCGGCGGGCTGCTCGTCCACCGCTCGCGCGAGTCGGCGGACCGCCGCTTCCTCCTCCAGGAGCTGGGCGGTCAGCTCGGGCGCATCCTGTACCCCGTCCACCGGCTCGACCGCGCGGCGTCGGGCGCCATCGCGTTCGCCTTCTCGAGCGACGCGGCGCGCCGCCTCCACGCGAACCTCGCGGCGGACGATGCCATCAAGGAGTACATCGCGCTCGTGCGGGGAGAGACGCCGGAGGCCGGAGAGTCGACGCGCCCCCTCACCGACAAGAGCGGAGTCCGCAAGCCGGCGCGCACCACCTTCGAGCGCATCGCGCTCTTCAGCCGCTGCTCCCTGCTGCGGGTTCGCATCTCCACCGGCCGGCGCCACCAGATCCGGCGCCACCTCTCGCACCTCCGCCACCAGTTGATCGGAGACACATCCCACGGCAAGGGGCGGATCAACCAGTTCTTCCGCGACAACTACGGCCTGCCGCGGCTCTGCCTCCACGCAGCGCGGATCGATATCCGCCATCCCTCGGGCGAAGGCCGCCTCGATGTCCGCGCGCCGCTCTCCGCGGATCTGCGGGAGTTCCTGCGGCGCCTTCCGGACGTCGATCCTCTCCTCGTGGCGGAGCTGTAGCCGCGCGCAGCCTTCGGAGGGGAAAGAGGCGCCCCCGTTCCACCATCCGGCCAGCGCGCGGCGGATTCAGCGCCCGCTGCGGCTCCGCCGGCCGTGCGCGCTCGCTCGCCGCCTACTTGTTCAGCTTCCGGTACCAGCCCCAGTGGCTCTTCGCCAGACGCTTCATGAAGTCCTCGTCGAAGCCTCCGCGCTCGGACGTGATCCCGTAGGTGACGACGCGGATGCCCTGCAGGTAGTTCTGGAGCTTCATCATCTCCTCGATCTGCGGCTTGCCGCCGCCGCGCGAGGGCTCGCCGTCGGAGAGGAGGTAGACCGTGTCCACTTCGGAGACCTGGAGCGCGGCCTCCATGGAGTCGTGGATGTTGGTGCCGGTCTCGGTGATCAGATCGCGCGCGAAGCGCCGCGCCGACTCGATGTTCGAGCGGCTCGCCTCGTGGAGCTCGATCGTCCGCCCTCGCCTCCAGGGCGTGTAGTCCGTGTTGTAGCTCAGGACGTTGAACTGGCACTCCGACTGCAGGCTGCCGAGACAGCGCTCGAGCTCGCGCTTGACGACATCGATCTTCGGCTCGGACGCCGACTTGCCGCCGACGCCGGTCATGTCCGCCGTCTGCCTCATGCTCGACGACGTGTCGATGACGAAGACCGAGCGCGGCGAGACGCGATCGCCGAAGAAAGCCATGGTCACTCCTTCGGCCTGCTTCCCATCCTTGCCTCCGAGCGTGTAGACGGGCTCCTTGGGCACCTTCCTCCCCATCTCCTCCCAGCGGACGCGCACGGTCGCGGACGTGCCCTGCGAGGCCTCGGCGCCGAGCACGCGGAAGAGCTCCGCGCTCACGAGCTGCCAGAGCACGCTCCCCGATCGGCCGCTCGTCTCCTCCTCGTCCATGATGTCGATCAGCGCGTCGACCGCCTCCGGCCACCCGGTGTCGCCGAGCAGGCGGAGGGCCCAGATCTGCAGGCGGAACGTGTCTCCCTTCGCCTTCTCGACGAGCCACCCGATGCGCTCTTTCTTCGGAGCTGGAAATTTCCCGCTCGTCAGCGCCTTCATCATCAGGATGATCGACGGCAGGCTCGTGCGCGGAGACTGGCGCAGGGCTCTCTCGGCGGCCCGCTCCAGACCGGAGTCGTCCATCTCGCGCAGCGCCTTGAGCAGCGACTGGTGGAGCTGGTAGCGCCAGCGGAGCGCGTACTGCTCACGCCCCTCGATGCTGTCGTACTGGCGGAGGGTGGAGGGAATCGCCGACGCGCTCTTCTTCACGGCATCGACATACTTCTCGATGAGGCCCGGAGGGCCGTCCGGGAGGCTCCTCTCCCCGGAGGCGCCCCTGCGGCTCTGGGCCCTCACGCCGGCCGCGAGCAGGCAGACCGCCATCGCGATGATGATCGAGATCGGTGTCTTCAGCATGTCTCCTCCGCGCCTCTGCGCCCGGCCGCTGGCCGGCGAGGCGGCTCTTGGTGTATGATGCTATCCTACAGCGCCTCTCGGGGGAGGCAACCCTGTTGCGCGCCGCACGGCGCCGCGCGTCTCCCCGCTCGGGCTGCATCGCGTCTGATGGCGCAGAGATGCGAGCCGGCGAAAAGGACAACGAGATGGAGATCAAGAAGAAGATGGAGATGGAGATGGAGATGGAGATGAACATGAAGATGAACATGAAGGAGACGACGAGGCCGTGATGCTTCGAGCCCTCTCCGGATGCTGTCTCGTGCTTCTGATGGCGATCTCCGCCTCGACCGAGGAAAAGCGGCCGCCGGAGGGAGATCCGCGCCCCGCGCGGCCGCGGGATGAAAAGCCTCCCGCTGAGGTATCAGGCCCCCAGCGGCGGCCTGCGGGAGAGTACCGCGCTCTGCGAGCGCCGATCTTCGGCCTGTCGATCGAGCTGAACCGCGCTGTGGGCGTCCATCGCCTGGTCTCGCAGGATGAGCGCGGCGCGCGGGAAGTCCTCCGGGAGGGCACTCTCGCGGAGTGCGAGACGCGGCTCATCGAGACCCTCGAGAAGCGCCACGGCAGAGGCCTCCCCAACGTCCCCTTCCCGACGATGGGCGGCAAGCAGTTCTGGGCGGACGAGCTTCTTTACTGCGGCTGGAGGATCCAGGAGAACGTCTACACCGGGCACTACCGCCTGCTCGATCCCGGCGATCTGCGCCTCGCGTGGGGCACCTTCGAGGCCTGCCGCGTCGCGCTCGAGCGCGTGCGCATCGAGAGGCGGATGCGGCCTCGCAGCGACCACCTGGTGGTGCTCGTCCACGGGCTCTTCCGGTCCAAGGACTCGTTCGCCGACATGGCGGAAGCCCTCGAGAAGGCCGGCTACGAGGTCGCGAGCATCAACTATCCGAGCACGCGCCGGCGGATCGAGGACCACGCCGAGCAGCTGGAGAGGATCCTCGAGAACCTCGAGGGCGTCCAGAAGGTCTCGTTCGTCACGCACAGCCTCGGCGGCATCGTCGTGCGCGCGCTCCTGGCGCGCGACGGGCGGTGGAAGAAGAAGCTCGAGGTCGGGCGCCTCGTCATGATCGGGCCTCCCAGCCGCGGCAGCATCGTCGCCGAGCAGCTCAAGGACTGGTTTCCGTACCGAGTGGCCGCGGGCGACTCCGGGCAGGAGCTCACATCGCAGGAGGTCGAGAAGATCCCCGTCCCCTCCTGCCCTTTCGGCATCATCGCGGGGGGCAAGGGGGATGGCGACGGCTACAATCCGCTCCTCCCCGGAGACGACGATGGCACCGTGACCGTCGAGAGCACGAAGCTGCCGGGGGCCGCAGGATTCCTGCTGGTGGAGGCTCTCCACAGCTTCCTGATGAAGGACCCGGAGGTCATCCAGGCGACGCGGCGGTTCCTCGAGAAGGGCGAGTTCTGATGCGAGGCCGGTCTCCCGGCCGTTCGCGGTGTTCCCATCGCCGCCTCCGTGCTGTACACTCCCGCCTGCCGCCGACCCGCAGACGGATCTCCGATCGAGAGGTGGAGAGAGGAAGAGCATGCATCGAGCCGAGCCGGCTCCTCCCGCGCACGCGGCCGCGACCGCCGGCATTCTCCGGCGCGCCGGCGCCATCCTCGAGGAAGTCTTCGGCTTCGACGATTTCCGGCCGGGCCAGCGCCGCGCCATAGAGGCCGTCGCCGCCGGCCGCGACTGCCTCGTGGTCATGCCCACCGGCAGCGGCAAGTCCCTCTGCTACCAGGTGCCCGCGCTCGCGGGCGCCGGCACCACCCTTGTCGTCTCGCCGCTCATCGCGCTCATGAAGGACCAGGTCGACGCGCTCCGCCTCCGCGGCGCGCCGGCGACGTTCATCAACAGCTCGCTCACCGCCGGCGAGCTGAGCCGCCGGCTCGACAGCCTGCGCGCCGGAGAGATCCGCCTCCTCTACGTGGCCCCCGAGCGATTCCGCAGCGGACAATTCCGCCGCGCGCTCTCCGCGCTGAACGTGTCGCTCCTGGCCATCGACGAGGCCCACTGCATCTCCGAGTGGGGCCACGATTTTCGGCCGGACTACCGGAGGCTCCGCGAGGTGCGCGATTCGCTAGGCGGCGTCTGCACCATCGCGCTGACGGCGACCGCCACCCCCGACGTGCAGGAGGACATCGTCCGAGAGCTCGGGATGAAAGACCCCGAGCGCATCGTCACGGGCTTCGACCGGCCCAACCTGCGCTACAGGGTCATCCCGGCAAGCGGCCAGCGCCGCAAGCTCGAGGCGCTGCGCCGGGTCGTCCTCGAGATCATCGCGCGGTCCGGCCGCGACGGACCGCCGGCCGGCATCGTCTACACGGGCACGCGCCGCCACGCCGAGGCCGTGGCCGACTTCCTGCGGGAGCTCGCCGCCGAGGCGGACGTCGATGCCTCCGCCGCCTTCTGCCGGGCGTATCACGCCGGCCTCGAGGACGACGAGCGGCGGCGGGTCCAGGAGGACTTCATGGAGGGCCGCCTCGCCTGCGTCGCGGCCACCAACGCCTTCGGCATGGGAGTGGACAAGGCGGACATCCGCTTCGTGATCCACTTCAGCCTGCCGGGCAACGTCGAATCGTACTACCAGGAGGTGGGGCGCGCCGGACGCGATGGCCTTCCCGCCGAGTGCGTCCTGCTCTTCGCGGAGAAGGACCGGCGGCTCCAGGACTTCTTCATCCACTGCTCGCATCCGAGCCGCGAGACGATCGAGAGGGTGCACGATGCGCTCTGGTCTCTCGGCGAGAGCCCGATCCTGCGGCCGCTTTCCGACCTCACCGCTCTGCTCGAGTCGCGGGGCGCGCTGCCGCGGCGCGGGGGGATGACGACCCTGCGGTCGGCGCTCGCGATCCTCGAGCGCGCCGGAGCCCTCGAGCAGGTGGATCACCACAGCGACCTCGCCCGGATCGCGCCGGGGCCGAGAACGGCGGGCATCGCGGCTCTCCCCGCAGCCGAGGAGTCATCGCTCGCGGCCGTCGGCGCCGCGCTCGAGAGGCTCTTCGCCGAACCGAGCGGCGCGGCGGCAAGCGTTCACGTCCCGTCGTGGGCCGAGGAGATGGGGCTCAGCCCGCATCTCGTCCACCGCGCGCTGAGCTTTCTCGCCGAGGAGGGCCGCATCTCCTACGCGGCTTCCTTCCGCGGGCGCGCGATCGTCCTGCCGCCGGCTCGCCGGCCGCTGGCGGTCGACTTCGAGGCCCTGCGGGAGCGGCGCCGCCGCGACGAGGTCCGCCTGCAGCAGATGGTGGCGCTGGCGCGGTCCTTCCGCTGCCGCCGCAGCGCCATCCTCGAGTACTTCGGCGAGGAGATCGTCGAGGAGAGCTGCGGGAACTGCGATCGCTGCCGGAGCGGGCTCGCGCGCTCCGGGGAAGCGTCGCGCGCGATGAGCGACCGCGAGATCACGGTCCTCCGCAAGATCCTCAGCGGCGTGGCCCGCGCGCGCGGCATCTGCGGGAAGGGCCGCATCGTCCAGATGCTGATCGGATCGAGGGCGCGCGCGATGACCGAGAGCGGGCTCGACCGGCTATCGACCTACGGGCTGCTGAAGGACATGGGGCGGCGGGAGGTGGGAGAGATCATCGACCAGCTCGAGATGGTCGGCTGCCTGCGGCGCGAGGGCGGCCTGCGCCCCGTCCTCCAGCTCACGGCGCTCGGCGTGCGCGTCATGAAGGCCGAGGAGCGGATCGGGATCGAGTTCCCACGAGCGCCCTCGCTCGAGAGCCTCCCCGCGGCCGCGGCGTCGCGCGGCGAGACTTCCGGCGATGGCGGAGAAGGCGCCGCCCAAGAGCCCAGCGAAGAGGACGAGGAGCTCTTCCAGCGCCTGCGGACCATCCGGCGGCGGATCGCGGGAGAGCTCGGAGTGCCCGCCTACCGCGTCTTCAACGACCGCGCGCTCCGCTCGATGGCGCAGCTCCGCCCCGCGAGCGACGAGGAGATGCGCGAGGTCCCCGGCGTCGGCGACGTCACCCTGAAGCGCTTCGGCGCCCCCTTCCTCGAGGAGATCCGCCGCGCGGCGATGTGAGCGGTCGGCGCTTTTTGTGTTGACTCGAGGCCCGATCGGAATACTCTGGCGGCTGGTGGCAGGACGCCGTCGATGCAGTTTCCAGCGCCTTGAGCGAGCGTTTCGAGCGATGTCAGGAGTCTCGCCTCGAAATTCGTGGCCAGCCACGGAAGGACGCCCCGGCGCACGTTCCTTCTCGCCGGGACTCCGGTGTCGGTCCGCACTCGCTGCGCGCTCAGGAGGCAGAATGATGAGGCCCCATATGGCAGCCATAGCGTTGCTCTGCTCGCTGGTCGCATGGCATCCGGCCGGGGGCACGGAAGCCCCCGCTGCTGAAGCCCAGGAGGCGCCTCCTCAGGACACGCTCCATCACACGGGCGATCTCGTGATCGTCGG
>JAFGKN010000149.1 GCA_016928605.1 Planctomycetota bacterium
CGGACGGCCGCTGAAGAGGACGACATCCTCCGAGAGCGGCCACGGCTCGCAGGACTCGCCGCGGTCGTGCGTGGGGCTCTGGCGGCTCTCGAAGTTGAAGATCGCGCCGGGCGAGTCCTTCTCCAGGCGCGGATCGATCATCGCGATCGTCCCGCGCGGCGGCGCGTTGTGCGGCGTGAACGTGCCGGCGATGAGGTAGGGCGATCCGGGGACGGGCCGCGCATCGAGGATCGCCTCCGGGTGCACCATGTTGTTGGCGAAGAGCGCCGTCTCCGAGGTGCCGTCCGGAAAGATCGCCCAGATGCTCTGCTGGGTGAGCGCGGTCTTGTCGACGTACTCCCACCGGCCGTGGAGGATGCGACCATCGGGCAGGACGCACGGATCGAACTCGTTGACGTTGTTGACGGAGATCGGGCGGATGCCGGAGCCGTCCGCGTTCATGATGTGGAGGGTGTCGACGCCGGTGTTGTTGCAGGGCACGAGCCCGTTCGGCCGCGTCGAGGTGAAGACGATGCGACCGTCGGGCAGGTACGCGGCCCCGACGTCATGCTGGCTCGGGAAGGTGCCCGGCAGCCGGCAGCAGGCATCCGCGTGCGTGAGCCGGCGCAGGCCGCGGCCGCCGATGCCGATCTCGTAGATGCTCGTGTCGCCCGCGGCCGAGCCCTTGAAGCAGAAGAGCAGCCGGTCGGCGTCCCAGGAGACCTCCGGGTCGCTGTAGATGCCCTCGCCGAGCGTCTCGGGCGTGGACGGATCGATGACCGGCCGGATCTCGCGCTCCTCCGGGGGGGCCGAGGGGTTCTCGATGACGTAGATGCCGCCGCCCGGATTCCACTTGTAGTAGGTGTCGTAGATGTGGATGCCGGTGTAGGAGTGGCGCTTCACGAAGAGGAGCGGCGCATCCAGGAGCCGGAGGAGCGACTCGCCTTCCGTATCCGTAGCCGCGGGCTCGCCGGCCCTCGCCGCCTGTGCCGCAGGCGCGAGCAGCGCCGAAAGCGCGAGGACCAGCGGGAGTCCCCCGCGGCCGCCAGGCCATCTCGTTCGATCGAACATCTACCGGATCTCCGAGCTCTCTCAGGTAAAGTGGACTCAGCCGCGGCCTGCGTGGCGGGGGCGCGATCCTGGCATGCCATGCCCGAGCCCGCGCCCGACGCCGCAGCTCGCCGAGCCCTCTACGTCACCACGGCCGCGAACCACGGGCAACTGTTTTCCGGGCGGGGACGGGAAAGGAAGAGAGCGGTGTTGAGTGATGGCCTCTCATCGATTCCCCCAGGCTTCTCGGGGTTCCCTCTTCTCGAGAGACCTGACTGGGAGTCGCCAGACGATGAGTCCTTCCTCACGTCTCCTGAGTTCCTGCTCCACCTTCGCGGGGAGGCCGCACTCCGAGAATGTCGAGTCCGCCGGCCGTGGTCGGACGGATGCTGCTCCGGACCTCCGCCCAGCGAGGCCCGCCACATCCCCCTTACGTTCCTTTCCTGCTTTCGTGGCTTCCTTATCACCCATCTCCTTCTTCATCTCCTCCTCTGCGATCTGCCTGATTCTTCCCACCCATCTCCTCCACATTCCTCCTCATTCCCCTCCTCCAGGGAGGTCGAATCCACCGCGGACTCACCGAGCACACGCAGAGGAAGCAAATCTCCTCCGTGCCTCCGCGCCTCCGTGGTGAACCTCAACTCTTCGTTCCCCTCCTTCAAGGACGTCGGCTCCACCGCGGACTCACCGAGGACAAGCAGAGCAAGCAAATCTCCTCCGTGCATCCGCGCCTCCGTGGTGAACCTCAACTCTTCGTTCCACTCCTTCACGGAGGTTCGGCGCACCACGAAGAGCGATCAGAACGGCGGCCGGCCCTTGAGCTCCCGGAAGCGGCTTCTCGCCACGAGCCACTCCCCCGATGCCTTGGTCAGCTCGGCCGTCGCATCCACCTCCCAGAGCGGAGCGCCCTCCGGATCCCCGAGGCGGTGGAAGAGCACCTTCGCCCTGACCTCGGCGGTCGGCGGCGAGCCTTCCTGGATGGTGATCGTCAGGTGCTCCTCGGGAATCCGCGCCGGGTAGAGGAAGAGGCCGTCCTCGGCATCGAAGTTCTGCTTGCGGAGGAAGACGGAGGTCAGAACCGCCCGGAGCTGGCTCTTGTCGAGCCGCGTGGAGGCGTCCCGGTAGTCGTCGGCGAGGGCCGTGACGCACGAGCCCGCTCTCCGGTGGTTGAAGCTCTCGACCGTCCCCTCCAGAAGCCGCCGGATGAGCGTCTCGTCGGAGAGGAACGTGGGATAGATGAGATAGGCGATGAAGATGGCGACGGCGACCAGGACTCCGCCGATGAGGATCTTCCGGTCCAGCATGAGAATCACTCCCCGATCTGTCGGCACGTACCAGGCGACCGCAGCACGAACCGCTTTGGCCTCAGCTCCGCACCTTTTCTGACCACGGCGACCGCTTTCCCTCGGCTCCGCGCCTTCTCTGGCCACGGCGACCGCTTTACCCTTAGTGCTCCATTTCATAAGTGCTTGTAGGGTTTGAGCGAGTCATTTCGTTCGCCGGCAAGGCGCGCGAAGGAGGCGA
>JAFGKN010000012.1 GCA_016928605.1 Planctomycetota bacterium
GCGAGCTGGCGCAGCGGCGATCGCGACGCAGAACCGCCGGCTCCGCAGCCGGCCGAAGCCAGGATGGTCTACTGAAATAGGCTCTTAGGGGGCAGCCGAGTCGTCGTCGGCGTCACTCCCCGATCTCGGCCTTCACCTCGGCGAAGATCGCGAGCGCCCGCTCCAGATCCTCGCGCGTGTGCCCGGCGGAGATCTGCACGCGGATGCGCGCCTCGCCGCGCGGAACGACGGGATACGTGAAGCCGACGACGAAGAGGCCCCGCTCGTAGAGCCGCCGCGCCATCTCGACGGTCTTCTTCTCGTCGCCGATCATGATGGGGACGATGGGATGCACGCCCTCGGCGATCCGGAAGCCGCGCCTCTGGATCTCCTCGCGGAACAGGCGGGTGTTCTCCTGGAGCCTGCGGATGCGCTCCGGCTCGCGCTGGAGGATCTCGAAGGCCTTCATGGCGCCGCCCGCCATGGCGGGGGCGAGCGTGTTCGAGAAGAGATACGGGCGGGACCGCTGCCGCAGCAGCGTCACCAGCTCGCGGCGGCCGCTGGCGAAGCCGCCGCTCGCGCCGCCGAGCGCCTTGCCGAACGTGCTCGTGATGAGATCGACGCGATCCTGCAGAGCGAAGTGCTCCGCGGTGCCGCGCCCCCCCGGCCCCAGCACGCCGGTCGCGTGGGAATCATCCACCACCAGGATGGCCGGCTCCCCATCGAGCAGCTCGCAGATCTGGGGAAGCCGCGCGATGTCGCCGTGCATGCTGAACACGCCGTCGGTCACCACGAGCCGGACGCGCGCCCCCCGCGTCTCATCCAGCGCGGCGCGGTAGTCATCGATGTCGCCGTGGCGCACGATGCGGCGCTTCGCCTTCGAGAGCCGGATGCCGTCGATGATGCTCGCGTGGTTCAGCGCGTCGGAGATGATCGCATCCTCGGGCCCCAGGAGAGTCTCGAAGACCGCCGCGTTGGCGTCGAAGCACGAGCTGTAGAGGATCGTCTCGTCCGTCCCGAGGAAGCTCGAGATCGATGTCTCCAGCTTCCGGTGCAGATCCTGCGTCCCGCAGATGAACCTCACGGACGCGAGCCCGTAGCCGTAGCGCTGCATCGTCTCGGCGGCGGCCGCGACGATCTCGGGATGGTCGGCGAGCCCCAGGTAGTTGTTGGCGCAGAAATTGAGGCAGGGGCTGGACGGCTTCCCCCCGCCCGCGGCGGCCTCGATCCCGGCGCGCTGCGGGGTCGTGATCAGGCGCTCCTCCTTCCACATGCCGCTCGATCGGATGTCGCCGAGAATCTCTTCGTAGTGCCTGCGGTAGGGCTCGTAGGTCATGCATCACCTCGGATCCGCGTTCGGGTCACGGCTTCGGGTCGAGCAGGCGGCGGATCTCGCGGACCTTCTCGAGAACCGCGGCGGGAGCGTCCAGTGCGGCCTCGCCGCGCTCGAGCTCGTCGATCAGATCTCCCGTCAACCGCCGCGCGTTCTCGATGCTCTCAACGGGCAGGGGGCTCGTTCTCGATCCCTCGTCGAGCAGGAGGGTCAGCCCGACTCCGCCGAGGAAGCTCAGAACGATCGCCAGAGGCAGGATCCACCCGCGGCGCTCATCCGGGCTCGCGAAGGACTCGAGAGACCCGTCGAGGGAGTCGGAGGCGCTGCCGGTCCTTCTCGCCTCGAGGTCTCCGATGAGTACCAGGAGCACCGAGATGTTGTCGGGCCCGCCCCGCGCTCTGGCCAGCTCGACGAAACGATCGGCGAGGCCCTCGATATCGCCTCCGTGCTCGGCGATGGCGTCCTGGATCTCAGCCTCGGTGAGCAGCTCGTGGAAGCCGTCCGACGAGAGGAGAAACAGCTCTCCCTCCTCGAGGTCGCCCAGCTCGTAGAAGTCCGGCTCGACGCTCCGCCCCAGCCCGAGAGCCCGCGTCAGCACGTTGCGGTGGTAGTTGTAGAGGACGCTGCCCCGGTCGATCTCCCCCCGGTCCTCCAGCTCGCGGAGCAGGGAGTGGTCCCGCGTGATCTGCCGCAGCTCTCCCTTCTTGTAGCGATAGGCGCGGCTGTCGCCGACCTGAGCGATGCACGCGTAGCCGCTGAGTATGGCCAGGGCGGTCAGTGTGGATCCCATCGGCTGCCCGCCGCCCTTCTCCAGCGAGTAGTCGTGGATGACGCGGTTCGCTTCATCGACCGCCACGCGCAGCACGGCCGGGACGTCGCCCGACGAAGCGTCGTAGTAGCGCGCCTCGAGGGTCTCGATCGCGAGACGGCTCGCGACCTTGCCCCCCTCGAGCCCCCCCATGCCGTCGGCCACCGCCACCAGGATCCCGCGGCTCCCCAGAACCTGAGGATCCTCAGGCTCGTGGATCAGCAAGGCGTCCTGGTTCTCCTCGCGGACCTTCCCGATGTCGGAGCGGCCGTGAACCCTGACTCTGGAGAGGATCTGACCCTTTTCCACTCGTCTATGACTCCGCTGGGCCTGTGATTGTCTCGGTCTCGATCCCTTCGCGCAGGAGCTCGACGGCGATCCGCCTCCCCTCGAGCACGGTCCCCGGCAGGGGCGGAGACACCGCCGGCTCCTCGGCCAGCCAGACGGCCTCCACGCGGCAGCCGGCCGGCACGAGCGGCTCCGGCAGCTCCGCGCGCTCCGGCGGCTCGGCGAGATCGCGCCGCGTCCAGGCGAGCACCGCCGCCGGCTCGCAGCTCCTCGCGAAGAGAAGGCGCTCGCCCTCGATGCTCGAGACCGCCAGCGCCGGCCAGATGCGGGGAGCCGCGCCCCTCTGCCGGAGCCAGCGAGCGACCGCGGACGCCGTGCCCGCCGAGCGGGCATCCACGCACTCCGCGGCCCGAGGCGCCGCAGCCTCTCGCGGCCCTCGCAGCTCCGCGACCAGGATCCCGGCGAGCTGTGGACCTCGCTGCTCGAGGTACGAGAGGACCTCCTCCGCCTCCTCCTCCGCGATGCGCGCGTAGCGGCGGAACGTCTCTCCTCCCTCCCGCCGATAGACCTCGGGAAGCCGACTCAGGATGCCTCGTCGCTCCGGCACGAAACTCCATCCTCGCTCTCGTCACCCGACGAGACGGCGACTCGTTCCAGCAAGGGGATCTCCAGCGCGCCGCCGCCGGCCCCCCGGCCGGCCTCCTCCTCCCGGATCCCGGACGCCTGGATGCTCCACTGGAAAGCCCCGACGCTCGCGCTCTCCGCTTCCGGCGAGCACGCCGCTATGATGGGCTCGAGATCCTCCCGGCGCAAGCCCCTTCCCAGGGGGTAGCCGCGGCCGTCCGGACCGCCCGCCAGCGGATCGAGAAAGGCGCGGATGCGCTCCGACATCGCGGACAGATCCGGAGCGCCGGCGCCGGCAGGTCCCGGGGCGCACTCGATCCGGTAGGGAACGTAGCACGCCTCCATCACCCGGACCCGCGTCCCGAGGAGGGCTCTCGGCTCGAGATAGCGCTCGAGGCGCGCCAGGCGGGCCGGCGAGATGCGGCCCGGGCCGCAAGGGGCGCGGGGAAAGACGACGACCCACAGATCTCCGGGCCGCAGCGGCGACGGCACGACCTCGACCCGGGCGATCCCCTCGTCGACCGCCCGCGCGAGCCTCCGGAAGTCTGCCGTGGTGACGGCCCGGTCGCCCGACTTCCACTCGGCGCGCACCCGCCGGAGGAGGTCCTGGAGCGTCTCGGACCTCCTGCCGCCCCGGATCGTTCCGATCGCGCGGATCTCCAGCAGGCCATCCACGCGGGCCTCGAGGACGTCGAGGACCGCGGATTCGCCGTCCCCGGCGCCGCCCACGCCCACGCCCACGCGCACGGCAGGGATCCGGCATCGCACCTTCCCCGCCGGCGGGTCCGGGAGCTCGATCTCGACGGAGCCGTCCGCGCGGCGGTCGAGCCGGAACTCGCCCGCCCGCGCGATCTCGCCCTCGGCGCGCCGCAGCCGGCGCACGCGTCCGGGAGCGGTCTCGATCTCCAGGCTCGAGAAGGGGAGCCAGTCCCCTTCTCCGAGAGGAGGCAGCCGCGCCGCAGCGCGCCCCTGGGCGAGCTCGAGCTCGAGCACGCGATCGCGCAGCGTCCGGCCCTCGACGACTCCCACGGCCGAGGGGTAGATCGCTCGCAGGACCGGAGGCTCGAGATAGGATCCATCGATCCAGCGGGCCCTCACCCAGTAGAGCCTCTCGCCGAAGAGATCGGAAGCGGTCCATCGCGCCGGAAGGCGCCACGTGATCGTCCCCGGCCGCTGGAAGCCCGACGTGCGGTCGTCGACGCCGAAGGGCTCGAATCCCTCGGCCCCCGAGTGCTCCCAGACCCATCCGACGGCGGGGTCCTCGAGGCGGGGCCTGCCCGCGTCGCCATCCCAGAAGAGGGAGGCGGGGAGGGGACGGTCCCACCCGAGGTAGATCGCGGGCTCGCGGGCGGCGTCTCCGCCCTGCGCGGCGTCTCCGCCCTGCGCGGCGATCCGCCACCCGGCGCTGAAGGAATGGTCCTCCCACCGGCCCGCCGAGCGGGAGTGGATGCGGGCGATGGAGCGCGGCGCGATCGCCCCTCCCCTCGGCTCGCTCCGCGACGATGGATCGGGCGGAAGCCACACGAGCCGCGGAGGCGTCCAGGAGAGGGCTGCTGCGGGGATCTCGACGCGGAGCCACGGGAGAAGCGAGCCCTCGACCGCCCGGGGCGCGAGATCGCCCAGCGGTCCGATGATCCTCATGCGGAGGACGTCCTCGCCCCGGCTGCCGGCGGTCATCTCGAACTCGGCGGGCAGGAGCCTCCACGCGCCGCGGACGCAGTACTCCCAGCGCCCCTCGGCGACGAGCGAAGGCGCGCCGCACCACTCGAGGACGATCTCGTCGGCCCGCCGCGCGAGGCGCGAGAAAGCCGGATCGCCGAGATAGAGATGCCGCTCGAGCCCGGTGCGGTCGAAGACCGCCGCGGGACGCCGCGGCTCTCCGCCGCCGCGCGGATCCCCGCGCTGGACATCGACGCAGGGGAGCTCGGCGACCCTCTCCTCGTCGACGACGAGCGCCCTGCGAAGACGGGCCGGGCTGAGCCAGCCGTCGGCCTCCAGCTCGAAGACGATGCGCGGCATGGCGCCGGCTCCGGCGACCGCCGGCCGCGATGCGGTCACCGCGGTGCCGGCGGGCACGCGCACCGCGCGGTCCAGCCCCTCCTTCCCCACGAGCGCGATGGCCGAGCGCGCGGGCTCCGGCCAGGCCGATCCCTCCAGGAGGCGCGAGAGGACCTCGGGGAGGCAGGTCGCCGGAAGCCGGTCGATCTCGCCGCGCAGCTCGTCGATGCAGCACGCGAACACCTCGAGCAGCACGCGGGCTGGATCCTCCGCCCCGCGATCCGTCCACTCCGGCAGGCGGAGGGCGATGCGCGCCTCGAGCCTCTCGAGCCATCGGCTCGCTCCGCCGTCGGGCGGCGCGATGGAATCGGCGTCGCGAGGCGTTTTCATCGCGGATCTCCCGGAGCCTCCCGGCTCTCCTCATCATCGCCCTCGGCGC
>JAFGKN010000150.1 GCA_016928605.1 Planctomycetota bacterium
CGACGCGGTGGCCGGGGCCGGGCCAGGGCCTCGACTCGTCCGGGATCAGCGGGCGACAGCGAGCCGCAATCGAGGCGAAGGCCAGCCATCGGGGCCAGGGCCTAGACTCGTCCGGGATCAGCGGGCGAGCCAGCCTCTCGCCGACTCGATGATGGCGGCGATCTCGGTCCTTCCCTCCAGCACCGTCCTCGCCAGGAAGAAGAGCCCGACGGCCGCGATGAAGAGGCAGGACCAGGCGGGGAGGGCCCGCAAGGCTCTCGCCCCCCTGCGGTCGAGGGCCGCGAGAAGCTCGGCGGAGAAGATCCTCCGCATCCAGGCGATCTCCTGGAAGAAGCCCGCCCCCCGGATGGCGCCGCGGGCCAGGCGCTTGCCGGTGACGAGGAGGATCCCGATCGCGATCAGCACTCCGCCGAGGCCGGCGCTGAAGAAGATGAGGAGCAGTAGCGCGAAGAGCAGATCGTCCGGCCTCTGGAGGCCGACGAGGATCGTGGCGAGGCCCGCCGGGCAGGGGACGATGCCTCCCGAGAAGCCGAGAGCGATCAGTTCCGAGACCCGCGGGTGCTCGCCGTCGGAGGCCAGCGCGTGAGGATGGCGATGCCCGTGGCTGCTGCCGCCGGCGGATGCGCTGTGCTCGTGCTCGTGCTCGTGGAGGCCGTGATCGTGATGGTGCTCGTGGGCGTCTGCGCCGTGATCGTGATGGTGCCCGTGGGCGTGCTCGCGCTCGTGCGGACCGTGATCGTGATGGTGCTCGTGCTCGTGCTCGTGCGCAGGTTGCGCCATCTTCTCGTCGCGCTCGGGAGCATGATCCCGCGCCGCAGGGCTCGCGTCCTCGTCCGCGCCCCCATCGCCATCGACAGCCCCATCTCGGGCGTCCGCGCCGGAGACCGCCGATCGGCGCAGCTTCCGGTAGCGCCGGACGAAGAGGAAGAACCCGAGGAAGGTGAGCAGCGCGCCGGAGAGGAGTCCGAAGCAGACGATGATCAGGTTCTGCCAGGAGCCCTGGGAGCGCGTCGAAGCGTACGTGAGGCTGAAGATGACGATGCCGAGCAGGTAGACGGTGATCGTGTGCGTGAAGGTCGTGGCGAGGCCGAGGATCACCGCATCGCGGATGCGCCCCTTCGTGCCCACGAGGTATGCGGCCACCATGCTCTTTCCATGGCCTGGAGCGAGGGCGTGAGCTGCGCCGTAGAGCGTGACGACGAGGAGGGAGAAGAAGAGCGTTGCCGCGCCCATGCCCCGCCTGCGGGAGAGGGTGCCGACCAGGACGTCCTCGCCGGCTTCGGGTTCCGAGCGCCCGCCGCGCGGAGTGTCCTCGCCGGCCGGGTCCTGGACGGCCGGGTCCGAGCCGGTCGGATCGACGATGAATTCCAGGAGGAGCAGGTCCCCCTGGAGGAGGTCGCCGTCCTCCTGAGGGAGGGACTCCGCCGGCTCGATGGCGCGCAGGCGGATGCGAGGTCCTGCTGCGCTCGCGCGGCCCTCGCCGGAGGCATCCCGCGGCTCTTCTGCGCGGGTGTCGCCGGAGGGATCAGAAGCGCCTCGGACTCCGGCCGAATGCGCGATGAGAAAGAGCGGCTTCCCCGGGATCTCCCCCCTCAGCACGCTGTCTTCCACCTCGAGCCGGTAGGCACGGCCCGGTGTGAAGGGCCGCTCCGGCACGATCTCGAGGTCGTAGTAGAGGCTGAAAGGGACGGCGTAGATCTTCCCCGTGAGGTCTTCGTGCCGCGTCGCGGTCCGACGGATCTCGATCTCCCGGCCGTCGAGACGGCACATGAGACTGGGCTCGATCTTCCGCCGCCAGCGATCCTCCGCGTAGCGGTCCGCCTCGCGCTCCTGGACCTCGGCGTCGCGGCTCGAGTCCATCGCGAGCATCTCGGCCTGGGCCCAGAGACCGCTGTAGCTCAGGTCGAAGGTGAGGCCGATGCGATCCGGCAGCACCTCGACGCGCGTCAGGGTGCCGGCGCCGTACTCGGGGATGTGCGCCTCGAGCCGGGCGGCGGCCAGGGCGCACACGAGTGCGATCCACCGCGGGGGCCGCGCGAGCGCGGAGGAGGCGCATCCCCGCCCGGCGGAGGCAGCCGGTGCGGGCGCCGTGCGCATCAGCGGACCCTCCTCAGATCCGTGAAGGCGAGGATGAACTGCTTGTCTCCCGCCTCGTCGAAGCGCACGGTGATGCGCCGGCGCCATCCCTGGCCCGAGGAGTGGACCACGTCGCCCTCGCCGTAGTCCTCGTGCCAGACGCGGGCTCCCTCGGGAAACGGGTCGGTCTCGTCAGCCGGCGCCGGCTCTCCCTCGTCGGGATCGAAACCCTGGAGCGGCCTGCGGACGCGCGGCTTCGACCGGGAGGGCTGCCGGACTTCACCCGCATCCTGGTCGACATCCTCCCAGCCGGGATCCTCGCCGGTGCCGCCTTCCCCGTCGTAGTCATCCGCGCCGGGCGGCTCGAGGTCCCACGAGGACCAGCGTCCGAACCCGCGGCGGTTTGGCCTCGGCGAGAAGATGCTCTCCTCGGTCCCCATGTCCATGCGGAGCCTCTCGAAGGACGCCATCGCATCCTCGCCGGCCGGCTGCAGCTCCTGGAGGAAGCGGGAGGGCCAGTTGCGCTGGATGCTTCCGAAGCGGCGGCGGCACCCGGCGTGCGTGATCAGCAGCTTCTCCTTGGCCCGCGTGATGCCGACGTAGAAGAGCCGGCGCTCCTCCTCGATGTCGCTGCTCGTATCGCTCGCGCGGATCAGCGGGAGGATGCCGTCTTCGAGCCCGGTGATGATCACCGCGGGAAACTCGAGCCCCTTCGCGGCATGGAGCGACATCAACGCGACGCGGTCCTCGCTCCTCTCCCACCGGTCGACATCGCCGAGGATCGCGGTGATCTCGAGAAACCCGGTGAGCCCGCCGTCGCCGGCGCTGCGGTCGTACTCCTCGGCGGAGTTGACCAGCTCACCGATGTTGGCCAGCCGCTCCTCCGCGTCCATGGGGAAGCTCTTCCTCAGGTGCTCCTCGTAGCCCGTGAGCCGGATGACGGAGACGAGGAGGTCCCGCACCGGAGAGTTCCTCTGATCCCGCAGCTTCTCCAGGAGGTTCCGGAAGCCCTCGACCGCCCGCCCAGCGCGCCCGCCCACCTCGCCGGTGAGCTCCTTCTTGAGGATGACCTCGAGCAGGCCGCACTGGCGCTCCGCGGCGATCCCCGAGAGCCGCTCGACCGACCCCTTTCCGATCCCCCGCAGAGGGACGTTCAGGATCCTCTTGAGGCTTTCGCTGTCGCGCGGGTTGTCGAGGACCCGCAGGTAGGCGATGAGGTCCTTGATCTCCCTCCGCAGGAAGAACTCGAGGCCGCCGACGATCGAGTAGGGGATGTTCTCGATGATCAGCTCCTGCTCGAGCGACCGCGACAGGGCGTTGATGCGGTAGAAGACCGCGATGCCGCCCGCCGGCAGGCCGGCCTCGAGCCACTCCCGGATCTGTCTCGCGACGGTCCGAGCCTCGTCCTGTTCGTCGACGAGGCGGATGACCCGGACGGGATCGCCGGCGGGGTTCTCGGTCCAGAGCTCCTTCGGCTTGCGCTCGAGATTGTGCGCGATGAGCGCGCCTGCGACGAAGAGGATGTTCCCGGTGGACCGATAGTTTTGCTCGAGCCGGACCACGCGCGCATCGGGGTAGTCGCGCTCGAAGTTGAGGATGTTCCGGATGTCGGCTCCCCGCCAGCTGTAGATCGACTGGTCCGGATCGCCCGTGATGCAGATGTTGCAGTGGTCGGCCGTCAGCAGCCTTCCGATCGTGTACTGGAGCGCGTTGGTGTCCTGGTACTCGTCGATGAGTACGAACTGGAACTGCTTGCGGTAGCGCGCGAGGATGTCGGGATGCTCCTTGAGGAGGCGGACGAGGAGCAGCAGGAGGTCGTCGAAGTCCACGATGTTCCGCCGGCGCATCTCCTCGCTGTAGCGGAGGTAGATGTTCCTCAGCACCTGGCCGTGGCGGTAGTCGGCGCCGAGGCTGTCGACATCGCCTTCCTCGCGGCTCTTCAGGTGGCTGATCTCGGAGAGGACGGCGCGGGCCTGCCAGACGCCGGGGTCGACCTGGAGCGCCTTGAGCACTTCCTTGAGGAGGCCGAGGCAGTCCTCGGGATCGCAGATCGTGAACGACGTGTCGTAGGGCTCGATGCGGTAGATGTGGCGCCGGAGCAGCCGCGCGGCGAAGCTGTGGAAGGTGGCGATCCACGGGCTGCGCAGCCGGCAGAGCTTCTCGGTGCGATCCTTCATCTCTCCGGCCGCCTTGTTGGTGAAGGTGATGGCCAGGATGCTCTCGCTCGGGATGCCTTGGTGGAGGAGGTGCGCGATCCGGTGGGTGATGACCCGCGTCTTGCCGCTGCCGGCGCCGGCCAGGACGAGCAGGGGGCCCTCGCGGTGGAGGACCGCCTCGCGCTGGGCGGTGTTGAGCTGGGCGAGGATCGCGTCTCGTGCGGCGCTCATGGGCTGCGGGCTCGTCGATGTGGGCAGGGGGGATGGTCAGGCTGTCCTGCGCGAGCGCGCGGCCCCGGCGGCCGGCGGTGCCGGACAGCGGTCCGAGGGGCGAAGCGGCAGCGCCGGTCGGGGGGCTGTGTTGCGGCTCAGCCGGCCCCACGACAGGCCGAGGCCTCGCGGGCGCCCGCATCCGGCTGCGGCGCGGGACGCGCGGGACAGACCCCGGAATGGTAGTCGCCGGCCGGTGGAGTGTCAAAAGGAGGCATGGTTCAGAAATGGCGCGGTCCGGGTGACACTGGCGTGTTTCAGAAACGAAGAACAGGCGCCGCAGGCGCCCGGCG
>JAFGKN010000767.1 GCA_016928605.1 Planctomycetota bacterium
ACGGCGCTCCAGCGCGGAAGTGTATGGGTTGGAAACAGGGGTGTGGCGGGCGCAGACAGGGTCCAGAAAGTGGACAGAGCCGACCCTCCTGCGGCTCCGAAGGCCGCGGCCCCCGCCGCACCCCGGAAGCGGGAGCGGGAGCGGCTGCGGGTGCGGCGCCGGGAGCCGCTGCGGGTGCGGGGCCGGGAGCCGCTGCGGCTGCGGCTCCGGCGGCCGACGCGGACGCGGCTGCCGATGCGGCTCCGGACGCCCCGCGGTCGCCGATACCGCTGCCAAGGTCGCTCACGCCGCGGATGCCGACGCGGCTGCGGATGCGAATGCTGATCGGTTCCCGGTCCCGCTCTCGGCCTGCGTCTCTGCCTCCGTCTCCGCCTCTGCCTCCGTCTCCGCCTCTGCCTCGGCCTCGGTCTCTGCCTCCGCCTCGGTCTCTGCCTCCGCCTCGGTCTCGGTCTCCGCCTCGGTCTCGGTCTCCGCCTCTGCCTCGGTCTCTTCCTCTGCCTCGGTCCCGGAATCGACCTCGGGGTGGGAGCGTCTCACGCGCCGGTCGCGTCGCGGATCTTCCGCGCCTCCTCGTTCTCGCTGTCGATCTCGAGGACCTTCTCCGCGCACCGCGCGGCCTCCTCCTTCTCGCCGAGGCTCTGGTGGGCGCGGGCCATGGCGAGGTACGCCTGCTTGGCGTCCGCGCCGGGCAGCGTGAGGATCAGGCGCTGCTCGCGGATGACCGTCCTGTGCTCGCCGATCCTCTCGGAGACCGAGGCCAACCGCTCGTGGACCTCCCGGTCGAAGGGGTTGATGAAAATCAGCTCGTCGAGGATCTCGAAAACCTTCCGCAGGGACTCGTCCGTCCCCTCGGTGAGATAGTGCTTGACGAGCTGCATGCGGCAGGCAGGATCCTGTACCGCGAACTCCCGGAGCTGCTCGAACTGCTCGATCGCCTTCGCCTCCTCTCCCTTCTTGCGGTACAGATCGGCGAGCTGGTGGTAGACGTTCCCCCGCGGAGGGTGGCCGGCTCCCGCGATCGGCGAGACCCTCTTCGCCTGCTCCAGGTGCTCGATGGCCTCGTCGATCTTGTTGTCGGACGCATCGAGCCTTCCGAGCGCGGCGTGCGCACGGAACCGGAAGCGGGTCCCCTTCTCGAGCGCCTTCGCGAGCGACTCGCGGGCCTCGGCGGTCTTCTTGTCGCGCAGCTGGTTGAAGCCGATGATGGCGAGCGCGTCTCCGTTGTCCGGCTGGCGCTGGAGCACCTTCTGAGCGGTCAGAGGCGAGTCGATGTCGTTCTGCTGGCAGTAGTACGCCCAGGCCAGATCGACGAGCGCAGCGATATCGTCGGGATTCGCCTCGACCTCCCGCTCCAGCTCATGCATCCGCTCCTCGCCGATCTCCGGCTGGTAGCCCGTCTCCTTCACCCACGCATCGACGAACTCGAAGAACCCGCGATCGAACTCCTCGATCGTGACATCCAGGCACTTCTTAAATATGGCGGGTGTCGAGCGGTTCTCGCGGTAGCCCTCGAGGATCTCGGGGATCTTGTCGAAGCCCCACCGCTTCGAGATGTACTGGACGATGAGGCAGCCCTGGTAGTAGGAGATCAGCACCTGCCCCGGATACTTGGGCTTCGAGAAGCCGAAATCGAGCTCGTTCAGGGGCAGCAGACGGCGCGATCCGTAGGCGTCGGCGATCTCCCGCCGGAAGTTGCGCGCCCAGCGCGGGCGCTCTCGGCCCTCCTCGTAGACGCTGATTCCCTCGGTCAGCCACCGCGGGATGCGATGCGCCGTGGCGTGGAGCGTCACCACGTGGGCGAACTCGTGCCAGGCGACGACGCCCCAGTTCTGGGGCAACGCCTTCGGCGTGGTCAGCGCCACCACGTTGCCGAAGCAGGCGCCCGTCGCCGGGAAGCCGCCCAGCCCGGCAATGCGCGCCGAGAACCACTGGTGGCTCGAGAAGACGTCGATGTGAACCGGCGGTTCGAGCGTCACGCCGTAGCGCGCCGAGAGCGTGGTGTAGGCCTCGTCGAGAAAGGGCACGAGGTAGCTCCTGAGGATCTCGTAGTCGGCGCGGGGAAAGCTGTAGTGGATCCTCTCGGTCTGGAGGGGCTGGTGGTTGCCGTCCATGTGCCGCAGCAGCTTGCGGGTGTTGACCACCCAGACGTTGAAGGGATCCCGGTCATAGCTTTTCTGCAGATACTCGCGTCCCCGCTGCTCCTGGCCCGTCCGGAGGCAGTTGATGCCGATCGTGTGATAGACCGGCCAGTACTCCGGATCCTTCGTGATGGCCTTCTCCGACATGGCGATCGCGTCGGCGTAGCGAAAGCGCTTCTCGATCGCCTGGGCGATCGTGTGGTAGAACTCGGCCGCCATCGGGTTGATCTCGAGCGCGCGGGCCTCGACGCGCGAGAACTCCTCCTCCTCGCCGGTCAGGTGGAGGCAGGCGGCGAGGAGTCCGAGCGTCTCCTGGTCGGTGGGCCGGATCTCGAGGGCCCTCTCGAAGTCCGCGCGGGCCTGCGGCAGGTTGCCGTCGGAGAGCCAGAGCTGCCCTCGGGCGGAGTAGGCTCCCGCGTGGAGGGGATTGACCTCAAGCGCCTTCTCGATCTGCCGATCGGCCAGCTCGTAACGGCGCGTGCCGACCTGGAAGTCGGCGAGGTAGTTGAGGGCCATCGCCACCCGAGCATCGGCGAACGCAGGGTTCTGGTCGATCGCATCGCGGAAGAGGGTGCGGGAGTCGGGGTAGTTGTACTTCTCCATGAAGACGCGCCCCCACTCGAGGAACAGCGAGGGGCACTTGGGATCCTGCTCCTCGGCCTGGGGGAACATCACGTCGTTGGCATCGTGGAAGCGGTTGAGCCGCACGAGGGCGACGCCCATCTCGACGAAGGCATCGGCGGGCAGCGCCTCCGCCTCCTCCTGGGTCAGGTCCTGGTACACACCGACGAGGCGGCGCCAGGTCCTCTCCGCCTCCTGCTTGCGCCCCGTCTGGTGGAGGACCTCGCCCAGCCGGTTGAGGGCCTCGGCGCCGCGGGGATCGGCCTTCAGGCTCTCGCGGAAGGCGGCCTCCGCCTCGGCGAGCTTCCCCGTGCGGAGGTGGATGCGGCCGGCGGCATCGAGGAGCGCCACCGTCTTGCCGAAGGACTCCGAGGCCTCGAGCACCGCGAGCGCAGCTTCGTACTCCCCCCGAGCGGCATGTGCCTCGGCGAGCCCGCGCCGGATGGCGGCATCCTGCGGCGCCTTCTCCAGGGCCGCGCGGAGCGACTCGGCGGCCTTCTCGTACTCTCCCCCGCGCAGGAGGGAGAAGGCCTCCTCCTGGCTGGCGGAGAGCGACGCGATGCCGCAAGCGAGCAGGAAGCAGACGGGGGAGAGGCGGAACAGGACTCCTGAGGTTCGAGCAAGCCTTGCGCGCATCGAGCAGCTCCTGGCTGGAAGAGAAGACGGGAAAACACCGATCGATCGGCGGCCGCGGTCGCGAAGGGGCGGTCGGGATGGATGGCCTGAACTGATTATAAGTCCCCCGGGGGCGTTCGGCAGCCAAAGAGCCTGCGCGCGGCGGCGCGGCTTCGCAGAGGGGCGGACAAACCTGCCGTGGCCATGTTCGGCGATCTCGGGTACAAGCACAGAGAGGAGAAACGATGCTGTCACCCCGACGTGGAGCCGGCCGCTGGATCCCGGCGGCCATCCTGATCTCGGCAGGCCTCGCCCTCGCCGTTTCCGCGGTGAGGA
>JAFGKN010000768.1 GCA_016928605.1 Planctomycetota bacterium
AGCATGCTCGAGCCCTATCAGCCCGAGTGGAAGCAGCTCGCGATGCGCTCGTCCGAGGACCTGGAGGAGGGGGAGAGATTCTACGTCCTCCGGGGAGCGATCGAGGTGGCCACTCCCGCAGCGAAGGAGCGCGTGCTGGAGGGCGTCGGATCGCGGCTCGTCTTCCTGATCGACTGGAACAAGGCGAGGAAGCGCCTCCGCAACTTCCTGCCCAACCGCGTGGCGGTCAGCGTGCTGGAGAACGCGGCCCGCATGGAAGTGGGCCACATGGCCTTTCTCAAGATGGGCGGCGACGAGCTGATCTACCAGGCTCTCGACGTTGCCGCCACCGAGTACCTGCGGCACGGCGAGCCGTTTCACACCGCGGTCAAGAATCCGATCGCCATCGACTGCTTCACCGAGATCCTGAAGATCTGCCGCGAGGGCATCGACGCCGAGGACTCCATCCAGGTCGTCCGCGACCGCATCGTCGCCAGCCTCACTCAAGCGTTCATGTCGAAGATCCGAGGGAATCTCGGCGCCTGCCGCAAGCAGGCGGGGCTGGTGGTCGAGTCCGCCCTCACTCTCGAGCAGATCCTGCGGTTCTTCCGCCTCCGGAAGGAGTCGCAGGAGTTCTACCATCGATCCCGGGAGCGGATCGCGGGCTGGGAAAACGAGGCGGACGACATCCTCAATCGCGTGCGGCGCAAGGAGAGCCAGAAGCCTAGCGGACTTCCGGTTCGGGAGCTCTCCGGCTCGGTCGACGATGCTCTGGACAACATCGACCAGGCTGCCTACTATCTCGACGGCCTCCGGTACCGGACCAAGGAGGCGGACGCCATCCGCGCCCTGAGCGACACCTCCGCCATCCTCGTCCGGTGCGCTCAGGAATTCTACAAGGCTCTCTCCGCAGCGAGCGAGGCTTCCTCCCGTCGATCCCAGGAGGACCTCCCAGAATTCTTCGAAAGCATCGGGAGGCTCGACCAGCTCACCAAGAAGAAGAACGCGAGACAGAGGGAGTTTCTGGAGACGATATTCGAGATGTCCGAGCATTCGGGTCTTGTCGCGCGGCTCCGCGAGATCGAGGGCCGGATCTCCGTTGCCGTCGACAGCCTGTCGAGCGCCGGATTCCTCCTGTACGATTCGATCTTCACTCCCGGACAGATCGGGAACTGACGGAGCAAGACTCGCAAGTCGCCGCGAGAGCCGACAGGCCGCAGGGCCGCGATCCGCTCGGAGGCGTTTCCGAGGGAGCGCTCCATACCAAGCGGGACCGATGAGATGGGCAAGAACGTCATCTTCTTCGATGGTAGCCACGCCGCAGGAGTGCGGCCGGACGCGGCGCTTCTCGGCGGGAAGGGAGCCAGTCTCGTCGCCATGTGCAAGATGGGTCTGCCCGTCCCTCCCGGCTTCATCATCGGCACGGACTTCGCCAGGAGCTATCTCGAAAAGGGACGGCTTCCGAACCGGCTCTACCGCGAGGTCAAAGGCGCCCTCGCGCGGCTCCAGGAGAGCACGGGCAAGAAGTTCGGCTCGCGGCGCAAGCCTCTCCTGCTCGCGGTCCGCAGCGGGGCGCCGGTCTCGATGCCCGGCATGATGGACACGATCCTCAACATCGGCCTCAACGACGAGACGGTCGAGGGACTCGAGAGATTCTCCGGCAATCCGCGCTTCGCGTGGGACAGCTACCGGCGCCTCATCGCCATGTACGGAGACACGGTGCTCGGCGTGCCTCGTACAGTCGCCGAGGAAGCGCTGGCACAAGCGCGCGAGCAGGAAGGTCTCCAGTACGACTGGGAACTCGACGCCGAGGCGCTTGCGCGGGTGACGAAGGCGATCCGGAGCAAGATCGCCCAGGCCACCGGCCAGCTCTTTCCCCAGGATCCGGAGACGCAGCTCTTCAGCGCGATCGAAGCGGTCTTCGCCTCCTGGAACTCCGAGCGGGCGAAGGCCTACCGGGAGATCCACAGCATCGGAGACACCGGAACCGCGGTCACTGTGCAGACCATGGTCTTCGGCAACTGCGGGGGCAACTCGGGCTCGGGAGTCGCCTTCACGAGGAACCCCTCCACCGGCGAGAGCTACTTCTACGTCGAGTTTCTCTACAACGCGCAGGGAGAGGACGTCGTCTCGGGATCGCGCAGCCCGGATGCGGAAGACACTCTCGAGAAGAACGATCCAGATCTCTTCCGCCAGCTCCGCCAGATCGGTCACGACCTCGAGAAGAAGTTCCGCGACATGCAGGACATCGAGTTCACGATCGAGGACGGCCGGCTCTACGTCCTTCAGGCCCGCTCGGCGAAACGGTCGCCCCAGGCCGCGCTGAAGGCGGCCGTGGACATGGTCGCCGAGGAGCTGATGACGAAGGAGAAGGCTCTGGAGTCGCTGCGCGGCATCCGCCCGGAACAGCTCCGGCGCCGCAAGCTGGTGGCTCCGCCGGGCGTGGAGCCCGCGGCGCGCGGCCTGGTCGCATCGGTGGGCGTCGCCTCCGGAGCCGTCGCGCTCAGCTCCTCGCGGGCCGTGGAGATGAGGGACGAGGGACACTCCGTGATCCTGGTGCGGGAGGAGACGCAGGCGGAAGATGTGCGCGGCATGGAGGCCAGCGTCGGCCTTCTCACCGCGCGGGGGGGGAGGACATCCCATGCGGCCGTGGTGGCCCGGCAGCTGGGCCTTTGCTGCATCGTCGGATGCGAGGCCCTCGGGTTCCACTCCGACGGGACCGCTGTGCTCGGTGATCAGCCGCTGCGCGAAGGACAGTACCTCTGCCTCGACGGCGATCGCGGTCTGGTCTACACCGAGCAGATCCCCGAGACGTCCCCTCAGGAGTGCCCGGAGATGGAGATCGTCCGGGGATGGGCGCGAGAGCTGGGCCAGCCCTTGCCTTTCTGAGCGCGGGCTCCCGCGTCCCCCGCCGTCCCAGGGGCGGCGCGGCGAAACCTGCCGGTCCGCCGAGGCCGCCGCCCCCCGCTAGGCGCTCTGTCGAGGATGGAGAAAAAGCCCGGCTCCGGATCGGAGCGTCACGAGACGGAGAAGCTCTCCGCCTTCTCGGTCGACGACTCCTCGTGCACGGGCTGGCTTCTCGGTGTCTCCGCGGTGTAGCTCCGGCCCGGAGCCGCCGGCCCCGAGGGCCGCGTGCAGTTGCCCTCGAAGACCACGCCCTCTTCCATCGCGATCGTCGGCGTCTCGATGTTTCCGTGGACCTCGCCGCCGGAGAGGATCCTCACGCTTCTCTTGGCGCTGATGTTACCGCGGACTTTCCCCGAGACCTCGACCAGGCCAGCCGTGAGCTCCGCCTCGATGTCCGCGTTGGGGCCCACGACAAGAGAGTCATCGGTGACGATGCTGCCGCGGAACTCGCAGTCCACGAGCACTGTCCCCGTGTAGTGCAGGGTCCCCTCGAACTTGAGGTTGGGATTCAGCTTCGAGGCGGTCTCCGCCGCCGAGGCCTTCTGTGGACGCTGCGCCGAACGCGCGCTCACCTCCGGCCGGACCTCGCGCGAGCTCGCCCGAAAGGAACCTGCGGCGGATCGGCTGCTCGGATCCTCGCTGGCGCCGCGAGCCCTGGAAAGACTCGCAGATGGGCTCGGCATGCTGGTCTCGCCCTCCTTGGGTTTCTTGTTGGCACCGAAAAGCATGGTCTGTTCCTCCACATTGCACCTGGGGGGACATCTCGGCGGACCGCGCCTGTCTCTGGCCGGTTGGCGCGTCAGCAGGCAAAGGACGCGCCGGCG
>JAFGKN010000013.1 GCA_016928605.1 Planctomycetota bacterium
CGCTTCTCCCACGGCTACGTGGACGGCCACGGCAGCGGGGTCGGGACCGGAAACGGGGAGAGGTTCGGCCTCGGGAACGCGATCGGGATCCGCAGCGACTCGCGACGTGTCGTCTGGAGGGCCTGCCGCTGGCGAATGCGCGAGAGCCAGCAGAGCTCCGCGCGCGCGCTTGAAGCCCGACGCGATCTGCGCGTCGGCGACGGCGGCGATGCGCCGCGGAACGGTCCTGAGCGGCTCGATCCGCGAGAGGCCCGCGAGCGCCGCATGGTAGACCGCGAGGCAAGGGGAGATGACCTCGCTCTCGATCGCCCGGCGGATGAAGCCGCTCTGCGGGCCGTACAGCTCGATGATGTTGCCCCCGAAGTGCTCGCGCACGATGCGGACCGAGTTGGCCTCGATGACCTCGTGATCGCGCCAGCGGCTGGCGGCCAGGTGGTGGATTCCCGCGAGGTAGAGCGCCTCATCGGCCATCGTGCTCTCGGGGTACTTGTCGGCGAAGGCCTGGAAGCGCCGGTAGAGCGCCTCGTCGAGCCCACGCGCAGAGGCGAACCACCCCTTGTGGACCCGCCAGATGCAGAGGGGGATGGAGTAGGCGACCTTCTCGATCTCGCGGTACTCCGGATGCTCGCGGACGATCCGGAGGAAGTACTCCGCCGCCTGGCGGTAATGGATGGCGGGGGAGATGTCCTCCAGATCCGGCCGGGCCTCCCACCACGGCTGGGGCCCGTCGGGGCCTTCGCGGCGCACGAGCACGTATTCGCGCCAGAACCAGCTCTTGAAATCGTCCTCGCGGTGGAATGCGCGCCGTCCCATGGCATGGAGGATCTCGGCCTGCCGGTCGCCGGACCGAGCGGCCTCGAGCTCTCTCTCCTTCTCCACGAACCAGCGGCAGGCGGCGATCTGCTCGTCGATGCGGTCGTAGATCGATCTCCCAGCGTAGCGGATCTCGTAGCGGTTGGACCCCCGGACGAGCAGAGGGCCATCCTCGCGGCGGTGGCCGACGGACCGGTCGAAGTAGGCGAGCGCCTCCCCGCCGCGGCGCTCCTGCAGGCACTTGACCCCGGCCGCGTAGAGGACGTTGTCGAGGATCTCATCGGGGCAGCCGTCGCGGATCCAGGCCGCCAAGGCATCGAGGGGACACTCCTCGGCGAGGATCTCCTGGAACCGGCGCGCGACGATCAGTTGCTTGTCGCCGTCGGGCGCGCCGAAGGCCTCGTGGAGGATGCGGAGAGACTCGAGCGGCCGAGATCTCCGGACGTGGATGGCCAGCCGGAGAAGGGCGTCATCCCGGCCGGGGTGCACCGGGTAGCAGGCAAGCCACTCCCGCAGCCGTGTCTCGTACGTCTCGGGGGTAAGCGGTATATTTCGCCAGTACCGGGCGAAGTACGGCCGGCCAGCGATGGCCTCGTAATCCCGCATGCCGCGGGCGATGTAGGAGTCGGGATAGCTCTCGTAGAGGATCCGGCCGGCGTGCATGCCGCCTCCCGAGTCGCCCGAGAGCAGAGCGTACAGCTGCAGGTGGCGGACGGCGGCAGGGTGATCGAGCGCGCGGAGCTGCTCGAGGTTGCCGCCGACGTTGCGCCCCTGGAGGATGCGGCGGTTGTAGACGCTCGCCTTGAAGTGAGGCCACGACACCATGGCCCCCCAGACGACTACAGCGGCGGCGCCCACGAGGAGGATGGCGACAAGCCGCCGAGACAACCGGGATACAGTTGCCCGCTTCTCTTCTCTGCTCATGTCGAGCACCTCTTCACTTCTCTCGGTGCTCAAGATACAGCACCCGCGGCCGAAGTCAACGGATCTGATTGTGCCTCTGTCGTCCGAGTCCGAACCCGATCCCGATTCCCCGTCCGCGTCCGCATCGGCATCGGCAGCCGCAGCGGCAGCGGCAGCCGGAGCAGCAACCGCAGCGGCAGCCGCAGCGGCAGCCGGAGCAGCAACCGGAGCGGCAGCCGGAGCGGCAGCCGGAGCAGCAACCGCGTCGGCAACCGCAGCGGCAGCCGCAGCAGCCTCGGTGTCGGCCTCCGCCTCTGCCTCGGCCTCTGCCTCCGAGTCGGCCTCCGCCTCCGTCTCGGTCTCGGACTCCGCCTCAGCTTCCTCCGCCCGCCGTTTGCGCTCCGGCTAGGGCGCGGCGCGCCTCGGCCTCCTCTCGCGCGAGGCGCTCGTACTTGGCCTGACGCTCGGCCTCGGTGCCGTCGAGACGCGCTCCGGGCATGTCTTCCCGCGGAGTCGCGGCGAGGCGCGAGCTGCCGGCGCGGATGATCTCGAGCGCCTCCCTGCGCGCCGGGCTCTCCGGGTCCTCGATCCGGGCGAGGCAGGGGCTGAGCTCGGGGCGCGTGAAGGAGACCTGAGGGGTGTCCTGCTGCCGCGTGAGGTCGATTCCCGTGAGCTGGGAGAGCCGCGCCAGCTCGGCGCCTGAGAGCGGCGATCGCCCGTGGAGGTTCCCGGGATAGGAGCTGGCGTAGGAGGGATAGTACGGTGCGTTGATGTCGATCCACGTGGCGATGCGATCGAAGCTCTCCGCGTCGACCTCGCCCTTCTCGAGCCGCAGGAGGAACCTCCGCGCGAGCTCGCTCCGGTGGGATCCCCACGAGTAGGGCGGAAGCGTCTCCGCCGGCCCCGCGCCGACCACCTTCACGAGGCCCTTCTTACGGATCTCCATGTAGGAGACGTTGAACGAGAGCGTCAGGTCTCCGCAGAGGAGCAGCTTCCGGCCGCCCTCGGTGCCGAAGTCGTGGCAGCTCACGCAGTGCCGGTCGAGGACCGGCTGCACCTCCGCGGTGTAGCTGAACAGCCTCTCCGGCCCGTACCATGGCTCAAGGGGGCTCGGCGGACGGCCGATCGCGCTGCGGGGCGAGTTGGGCACAGCCCCGTGGCGGTCCTCGTGGCAGCCGATGCATCCGGTGGTCTCGCCGGGGCGCGCGATGGTTCCGCTCCGCATCGACTGGACCATCCTGCCGCTCGCGTCGAGGAGCTGGAAGTAGACGAATCGGTCCGCGGGCACGGTGAAGTGGGCCGATCCGTCCTCATCGACCGGGGCGCTGCCGAGGATGCGCTTGTTGTTGAAGTCGTCCCACGCCATCGCCGGCGCCTGCGTGCCGCTTCCCATCCAGGCCGTGTGGGTCCAGAAGCGCTTCTCGGGCGACTCGACGACCCGCAGCCGCTTGACGGATCCCCTCGGCACATCCTGCATGCCGGTGCCGTCGTAGACGTCGTAGACGTAGAACGTGCCCTCGGCCGCAGCCAGATCGGTGCGGTCGGGGATCACGCCGGGCCGCGCCCGCGGGCCCGCGGGCATGGGGTCGAAGCAGCCGGGAGGCTCGGCATGGAGGAGGATCTCGTTGCCGAAGGTGTCGATGAGGAAGATCCCCATCTCCTCCCCCCGGACCTGCCGCGAGCAGAGGAAGTACCGGCCGGCAGCCGCGCCGCACCGCGGATCGCTCAGGGGATAGGGATCCTCGTACTTCGGGTGCACGGCCTGGAACCTGTCGTAGTCGCCGGTCATCACGAGATCGATGGCGCTCGGCGGCCAGGTGCGCAGCACCGGCGCCTTGCCGTCGATCCCCGCTCCGCGGTCGACGATGGCGATCGCGCCCCAGGGGCGGTCGTGGCACGAGGAAAAGGTGGCGACGAAGACCTCGCCGGAGATGACCCGGGCGTCGAGAACCGCGCCGGGCGACCTCGTGTTGTTGCCGTAGAGGATCGCGTGATTCGTGCCGTCCGGCAGGCAGGTCCAGACGCCCTGGGCGTCGCCGAAGTTGCGGTCGACGTACTCCCAGCGGTCGTAGAGGATCCTCCCGTCGGGCATGAGGGCCGGATGCCCTTCGTGCAGCGTGCTGTGGCCGATCTGGTGGATGTGCGAGCCATCGGGCCCCGCGCGGAAGAGGTTGCCCATGATGTGCCGGTTGCACATGCAGTACTTCGGCTCGCGAGTCGACGTGAAGACGATGTCGCCTCCCGGAAGGTAGACCGGATCGATGTCGGAGATGCCGGAGCCGTACGTGAGCTGGCGGAGCCCCTCGCCGCGTGTGCTGATCTCGCAGATGTGGTAGTCATCCTCGATGCTCCGGCGCATCGAGAAGAGGACCTTCCGGCCGTCGAAGGACATCTCCGGATCGCGCGCGACGCCTTCGGGCAGCTCGAGCAGCGTCCGGACCGCGCCGGTGGAGAGATCGACCATCTTCAGCGCGCCACCGCCTTGGAAGCTGCTCGTGTTGATCTCCCCGGTCTGGAACATCGTGGCGGTGTTGTGATGGTCGGGCCGGTACTGGCGGCGGACGACGAAGAGGATCGGCCGTCCGCTGACGAGAGGATTGGCAAGGAGGGCCTCTCGCTGCAGCGTGCGGAACTCATCGAGCAGCGAGGCTGCCTCGGACTCGCCGGCCGCATCGAGCCTCGCGGCGAGCGCTTCGAGGCGCCGGCGGTAGTCCGCGCCTTTGGGATAGTCATCGCCGAACGTCGCGATCAGATCCTCCACCGCC
>JAFGKN010000769.1 GCA_016928605.1 Planctomycetota bacterium
GCCGGCGCGCCGGCCGCTGGCTCTTGCTGCTGGTCGCCTGCTGGGCGGCCGCAGGCTGCGCGGGCTTCTGGAGCGGCGACTGCGATGAAGCCCCAGCGACTCCGCGGGAGTACAACGGCGTCTACCGCGGGGAGCACCTCGACCGCATCGCATTTCCCCTCGGAGGGATCGGCGCGGGCATGGTCTGCCTCGAGGGGACGGGCGCCCTCTCGCACCTCTCCATCCGCAACAAGCCCGATGTCTTCAACGAGCCTTGCGTCTTCGCGGCCGTCTGCGTGAAGGGAGGATCGGCGGATGGAGCCTCCAACATCGCGCGCGTCCTCGAGGGTCCTCTTCCGACCTGGAAGATCTTCGGCACGCCCGAATCGGGCAACGGCGGCAGGGGGAAGACATACGGCCTGCCACGCTTTGCGCGGGCGGAGTTCATCGCGCGATTTCCCTTCGCCACGGTGACTCTCTCCGATGACGACCTGCCGGTGCGGGTGGAGATCACCGGGTGGAGCCCCTTTCAGCCGGGGGATGCCGACGCTTCCAGCCTGCCGGTCGCCGCGCTCGAGTACCGCCTGGCGAACACATCCTCCGAGCCGGTCGAAGCGGTCTTCTCCTTCAACGCCAGGAACTTCCTGGCCTCGGGCCCCGACGGCCACGGCGTGCGCGGCATACCGCGAGGCTTCGTCCTCTTCGAGGAAGGCTCCGCGGAGACGCCGTGGGAGCAGACCGCGTTCTGCGCGCAGGTTTCGAACGCAGCGGCGAAGGTCAACTGCGCCTGGTTCCGCGGCGGGTGGTTCGACCCGCTCACGATCGCCTGGAAGGACATCGCGGAGGGTGCCTGCTTCGACCGCGAGCCGGTGACGGAGGGCGGCGCATCGCCGGGCGGAACGATCTTCGTGCCCCTCGCGATCGCCCCCGGCGAGACGGCCACGGTTCCTCTGCGGATCTCCTGGTACTGCGGGGCATCCGACGTCCGCCGGGGGAAGGACATCCCGGGCGATGCCGGGTCCGCGGTCCCCGGCAACCACGAGCCGTGGTACTCCGGCCGCTTCGGCTCCGTCGACGAGATCAATCACTTCTGGAAGACGAGCTACGACGAGCTGCGCGAGAAGTCCGCTCGCTTCCGCGACTGCTTCTACGACACGACGCTTCCCCCGGAGGTCATCGAGGCCGTCGCCGCCAACCTGACGATCCTCAAGTCGCCCACGGTGATGCGCCAGCAGGACGGGCGGCTCTGGTGCTGGGAAGGCTGCTGCGATGCGTGGGGCTGCTGCCACGGATCGTGCACGCACGTCTGGAACTACGCCCAGGCGATCCCGCACCTCTTCCCCGAGCTCGAGCGGACCCTGAGAGAGACCGAGTTCGAGGTCTCGCAGGATGAGCGCGGGCACCAGGCCTTCCGCAGCGCGCTGCCGATCCGACCGACGGCGCACGACTTCCACGCCGCGGCGGACGGCCAGCTCGGCGGCATCCTCAAGGTCCACCGCGACTGGCGCATCAGCGGCGACACCGACTGGATGCGGCGTCTCTGGCCCAGGGTGAAGGCGAGCCTGGAGTACTGCATCGCGGTCTGGGATCCGAAGCACAAGGGGATCCTCGAGGAGCCCCATCACAACACGTACGACATCGAGTTCTGGGGCCCGGACGGCATGTGCTCGAGCTTCTACCTGGGCGCGCTCCGCGCCGCGGACCTGATGGGGACGGCGCTCGGAGACGACACGTCGCTCTACCGCGAGCTCCTCTCGAAGGGCGCGCGCTACCTGGAGACCGAGCTCTACGACGGCGAGTACTTCATCCAGAAGATCCAGGTCGACGGTCTCGAGGCGAAGAGCCCCCTCGAGTTCGAGAGCTTCGGCGGCAAGTACTCGCCCGAGGCGGTGGATCTGCTCAGGAAGGAGGGGCCGAAGTACCAGTACGGCACGGGCTGCCTCTCCGACGGAGTGATCGGCGCCTGGATGGCCGCGGTATGCGGCGCCGGCTCGATCCTCGACGAGGAGAAGGTGACGAGCCATCTCCTCGCCGTGCACCGGTACAACCTGAAGCGGGACCTCTCGGATCACGTCAATCCCCAGCGGCCCACGTTCGCGTGCGGATCCGACGGCGGCCTGCTTCTCTGCACGTGGCCTAACGGCGGCAAGCTCTCGCTGCCCTTCGTCTACTCGGACGAGGTCTGGACCGGCATCGAGTACCAGGTCGCCTCGCACCTCCTGCTGAGGGGGCGGATCGACGAGGGGCTCGAGATCGTCCGGGTCTGCCGCGACCGTTACGACGGGCGGATCCGCAATCCGTTCAACGAGTACGAGTGCGGCCACTGGTACGCGCGGGCGCTGGCGTCGTACGCTCTGCTCGAAGGCCTCTCCGGAGCCCGCTACGACGCGGTCGAGAAGAAGCTCCACCTCGAGCCGAGGATCGCCGGCGACTTCCGCGCCTTCCTCTCGACGGCGACGGGCTACGGAACCGTGGGGGTGAAGGACGGCGCGCCCTTCGTCGATGTCAAGGCCGGCGCGATCGATGTGAAGGCCATCGAGTACACGCCCGCGAAGTGATCCGGGAGGCGGATGAGAGCGAGCTGGCCCTCAGAGCCCCCGCGAACCGCCTTGATGCCTCGGTCCGGCTGCCGATAGAATCCGGTACTGCGCCCGCTCGCGCGCGATCCTCCGCTGAGCGGTCGCATGGCGCCGTGCAAGGGTTCTGAACAAGGCGGCGAGACTCTCCGGATCCACGAGGAACGGGTTTCGCCCGCGGCCTTCTTTCGAATGGAGCTGAGCGATGAGCCATCGATG
Organism: Planctomycetota bacterium; assembly: GCA_016928605.1. GTDB lineage: Bacteria > Planctomycetota > UBA8108 > UBA8108 > UBA8108 > JAFGKN01. The sequence continues at coordinate 2,775 of JAFGKN010000769.1, forward strand.
TGTCTACCTCGTCCTGCTGGCCGCCTGCGGTCTGCCGTCCTCCCCCGCCCGGAGCGCCGAGCCTGCCGAGACCGTCACGCTCGAGACACTGCTGGAGGAGATGACCGACCGCGCGCGGCTGGCGCGCTTTCCGTCTCCGTCCTACACGTGCCGGCAGTTCTCGAGCTACGACCGCGACACCACGGAGCGCGACGGTCCGGGCTGGTACGCCAACTGGGACCGCAGCCAGTTCGTGCGGACCGAGAAGAACCAGGGACGCACCGAGCATGTGCTCCTCGATGCCGAGGGCCCGGGCGCGGTCGTGCGCTTCTGGGGCACCTGGCACGGCCCCGGCGGCGGTCCCTTCAGCAACGGAACACTGCGCTTCTACCTCGATGGGTCCGCGATGCCAGCCGTCGAGGGGCCGGCGGCCGACATCATCAGCGGAGGCCGCATCGTCGGCCCGCCGCTGAGCGGCTCCGTCTCGCCGGCCACCGACTACGCCCGGCGCGGGCACAACCTCTACCTGCCGATACCCTACGCGAAGCACTGCAAGATCACCTACGAGACGGACGTGCTGATCGATCGCGGCGGGAAGCAGGGCGAGGCCCTCTACTACCAGATCAACTACCGGACGTATCCCGAGGGGACGAGCGTCCAGTCCTTCTCGCTCGACCAGATCGAGCGGCTGAAGGGGCGGATCGCGCGCGTCCAGAGCCGGCTCATGGAGTCGGGCATCGGGAGTGGCCGAGCACGGCGGGCCGTGACCTTCGATGCCGCGATCCCGCCGGGCGAGTCGAGCTCGGCCGAGATCGCGGGCCCCGGCGCGATCCGCAGGCTCGCCGTGAACCTGCAGGCGGCGGACCGGGAGCAGGCCCTGCGGTCCACGGTGCTCGAGATCGCCTTCGACGGCCGCTCCTGCGTCTGGTGCCCGGTCGGCGATTTCTTCGGCGTCGGGTACCGGCCCGCGCCCTACCAGACCTGGTACACGCGCGCCACTCTCGATGGAAGCCTCGCGTGCTTCTGGGTGATGCCCTTCGCGGAGAGCTGCCGGATCACCGTGCACAACCTCGGCGAGCAGAAGGTCGACGTGACGCTCGGCGAGGCGCGCGTCAGCGACTGGTCCTGGGACGACCGTTCGCTCCACTTCCACGCGACGTGGCGCCAGTACACGAAGATCGACACCGGCCCGAACAAGGACATGACCGGCAAGGGCGCCTTCGACGTCAACTACGTCGAGGTCGAGGGCCGGGGACGCTATGTGGGCGACACGCTCGCGATCTTCAACGGCACCGACGCCTGGTGGGGAGAGGGAGACGAGAAGATCTACGTCGACGGCGAGGAGTTTCCCTCCCACGTCGGGACGGGCACCGAGGACTACTACAGCTACGCCTGGTGCAGGCCGGAGTACTTCTGCATGCCTTTCCACGCGCAGCCGGATGGCTCCGGCAACTTCCACATCGGCTTCTCGGTCAACTCGCGGTACCGCGCCCTCGATGCGATCCCCTTCAGCCGTTCGATCCGCTTCGACATGGAGCTGTGGCACTGGCGCGCCACGCGGATGAACTACGCGCCATCGACCTTCTGGTACGCCCGGCCGGACGCCCGGTGGAACGTCAAGCCCGACCCCGCGACAGCCGCGCTGAAGGTGGCCCGCAGCGAGGACGACGTCGTCGACGTCTTCCGCGTCGATGGTGCCATCGAGGCCGAGGAGCTGAAGATCCTGGAGACGACCGGAGGCAAGACC
>JAFGKN010000770.1 GCA_016928605.1 Planctomycetota bacterium
CGACGACGACAAGAAGGTGATCCTCATCGAGTCGGGACGGTCGGCCGCGGACTTCCAGTCGATCGCTGACTACCTCGCCGATCCCACCGTGCAGGTGATCCTCGACTACGTGCCCCGCCACAACGGCCCCCAGGCGCCCGACGTCCGCGGCACCTTCGAGGCGACGGGGCAGGTCGTCGCGACGAGCATCCCCGGCGGCCGCGTCGGCGATGCCTTCCGGACCTTCTTCTGCACCGGGCAGCGGTCCGGCTCGCGGCTCGAGGTGAAGATCCTCGATCCCACCGTCGAGGATGCGGGCGCCGCTTCCTTCATCGAGGGCTCGGGCGACTCCTTCACGATCTACACCGCCTTCCGCTCGGTGCAGCTTCTCGACACGGGCGAGTACTGCGAGATCCACGAGGTCGACGTGATCTCGGGCCGCCTGGAAGCCGACGGGAGCCTCTCCGATCTCTTCATCGGACAGGGAGTCGTCGGCCTCCTCGGAGACTGCGGCAACCTGCTCGCCGGAGACATCCAGGTGGGGCAGACGACGGCGGAGCTGATCGGGGGACCCTGCGAGGAGACGCCGGGATCCTGCGATCCCACCAGCGTCGAGCTCACCGTCGAGAACGCCCTCCTGAGCCCGATTCTCGTGCTGCTCGACTCTCCGTCGATCGCCGGCCCCCAGCCCTTCCTCGTCGATCCCGGCGAGCTCTCGCAGCCGATGTATGTGCCCCAGGGCTTCTCGCTGGTCTTCGAGAGCCTGCAGCCCGCCTGCTTCGACATCGATGCCTTCGAGGTGCTCCAGGGGGAGATCGTCGCCGGCTTCTTCGCCGCCGACACAACGGGGCCGGGAGGCTCGGTCACCTACCTGATCGAGAACCAGGTGGGAGATGAGATCTACTACGCGCCCCTCCCGCTCAATCAGACCGCGGACTCGCTCTACACGCTCGTGAACGAGGGCGTCGAGTACCAGGTCCCGCCGGTGGGCGCTCTGGGCATCCTCAGCCTCTGCTCGCTCGACCCGAACATCGATCCCTACTTCATCGGCTACTACTCCTACTCGGTGCCGGGCTTCATCGAGCCCGCCCAGACGAACGTCACCTTCTTCCGCCTCGGCGACGACGCCGAGGTGGAGAGGTACGACGAGCCCGCGCCGCTCGAGCTCGGGACCGGAGCCGTGACGCTCCCGATCCCCCGGATCGAGATGCCTTGACGGTGCCGGGATGTCCTCCTCGCTCCGCCTCTTCATCGCAGCAGGCCTCCTCGCCGCAGGGCTCCTGCTGGCCCTGTGGCTGAGGAGAGGAGGACCTCCGCCGGCGGCTCCGGAGGCACCCGCCGCGGCGGCCGACAGGAATGCCGCCCCAGCCGCGCGCCCGTTGCCGCCCGCCGGAGGAGCCATCCGGGCGCCGCGCTCGGTCGGACCTGCGCCCACGCGCTCATCCGGGAACGCCGCGTCCGCGGGTCCCGGCGCCCCCGCCGCGGGCGATCCGGCGGGCTCCGCGCCAGCGGCTCCTCCGGCCGCGATCCTCCGCCTCCTCGACGCGGGAAGCGGGAGCCCCCTGGCTGGAGAGCGCATCGAGATGACTCTCGGGTCGAGCCTGCGCCGCTTTCTCGCTGTCGAGACGGACGGCGATGGCCAGTGCGCGCTGCGCGGGCTCGAGCCGGGCCTCCAGGTCGCGCAGATCCGCCATCCCGACTACCTCACGGCGCATCAGCTGCTCGAGATACCCACCGGCGGCGGCGATCCTCCCCTCTACGAGGTCCGCCTCCACCGCGGCCATCGCCTGCGTGGGCGCGTCGATGACGAGCGGGGGAATCCGGTGGCGCTGGCGGGAATCATCGTCAGCCGCGCGGCGGACGAAGGCCCCGAGCGGAGCAGGGCCACCTCGGGGGGGGACGGGACGTTCGTTCTCAGCGCGCTGGCGCCGGGAACCTGGTCGCTCTCGGCGTGGGCCGCGGGCCGCCGGTCCATAGCATCGCGCCCGGTGGAGATCGGAAGCGAAGACGACATCAGGCTCGTGCTCCCGGCCGACCGGCCGGCGACCGTGTGGACGCGCCGCGCCGACGGGAGCCCGCTGCCGGGAGCGCGCGTCACGCCTCGCGTGCCTGAAGCTCCGCCGGGTTCTCTGCCGGGGATCCAGCCGTCGCGAAGAAGCGACGATCGCGGGCAGGCGGCGCTCCACGGCCTTCCGGCGGATCCGGCGCGAAAGGTCATCCTCGAAGGCGATCACAACGACTACCCGGACACCGCTCTCGAGACGACCGTCGAGGAGCTGATGCAGGGGAACGTCGCGCTCGTCTTCGAGGAGCCGGCGGAGATCGAGGCGCTCGTCGTCGATGCCGAAGGCGCCGCGGTCGCCGGCGCGCGCGTCGCGCTCGCGGGGCCGGTCTCCCGCGAGCTGAGCAGCACGAGCGCGGGGAGCGTCATCTTCCGCCGGCTCCCGAGGGCCGAGTTCACCCTCGAGGCGTGGACCGAGCGGAGGGGAAGCTCCGGGCCGGTCTGCGTCGATCTCTCCTCGACGCCTCCTCCCGCCATGCCCGTCCCGCTCGTGCTGCGGCCGGGCCCCGGAGTGCTCGCCGGCCGGGTCGTCGACGGCGACGGCCTTCCCCTGGCGCTCGTCCCCGTGGCGGCCGAGGGGCCGGAGGGCTCCGCGAGAACCGCGACCGGCGAGGACGGCTCGTTCCGCATCGAGGGTCTCGCAGAGGGGACCTACCGCGTGAGCGCCGGGACCCGCGAGCGCGGAACGGCCCGCATCGGTGGCGTCTCCACGCCCGCCGGGGACCTGCTCCTCCGGCTCGAGCCTCCCGGCAGCGTCTTCGGTTTCATCCTGGATCCGGGCCCGGCGCGCGGATTCTCCATCGCCGCGCAGCGAGAGGAGCCGGCGGACGCCGAGCCGTCCTCCAGGGTCTACCGCTTCTCGTCGAAGGAGCCGCGGTTCGAGATCGGCGGCCTGCCTCCGGGGCGCTACCGGATCCTGCTCATGCGCGCCGGCCGCAGCGAGGCGGAGGCGGCGGGCGTCGAGGTGCGCCCGGGAGAGAGGACGGGACCTATCTTGTTGAGGATCGAGGGGTAGATCGGCAGGGGCGGATCTCAGGTTTCGCTTTCGGTTTCCAGCGCTTGTGTCATAATCCGGGGTCGCCCCGGACCGCCACCGCGGCCTGGACCGCCTCTGGCAGCCCCCTCTCCTCCCGCCTGGCGAGCGCCCGGCGCTCGAAGGCGATGCACGGCCTCGCGCCTGGTGGCAGGACGGCCAGGAGGAAGGAGGTTCACGACGCGGCGTACCGCGCCGCGGCCCGCCGGATGTTCGAGAGCCGTGGAGACAGGCGGGACTCGCCCTCCCGAGGTCTCTCGAGGGGGTGGCGCCATCCTTGGCTCCAAGGAAGGACGGGCCGCCCGGGAGGAGGCTGAGCCGGCGGAGAAGATTTTTCCATCGACCTCCGATATACCAGGTCGTGACGTGCCCTCCTGGCCGCCCGAGAGAGGCCGGGAATCATGTGAAGTCCAGCAAGGACGTGGCAATCGGCCGAGAATCTCGCCTTGAAAAGAACGACTGAGATGAAGAACACCGTGCTGAGCATGGAGGAAGCCCGGGCGGTCCTGGAGGCCCGGCACGCCAACCCCTTCGGCCTGCTCGGCCCCCACCCTGTCTCCCGCGGCGGAGAGCTGCTCCTCGCGATCCGCGTCTTTGTCCCTGGCGCGAGGAGGCTCTGGATCCTGCCGCGCGACGGAGAGGGGCTGGAGGCGGATCCGATCCACCCGGAAGGCTTCTTCGAGAGGATCCTGGGGCCTGTGGGCGAGGACTTCCGCTACCGCGTCCGCGTGGAGAGGAGCGACGGGCACGTCTGGGAGTTCGAGGATCCCTACCGCTTCGGGCGCTATCTCACCGACTACGACCTCCACCTCATCGGCGAGGGGACGCACTACCGGAACTTCGACAAGCTCGGCGCCCACGTCGTGCGCCTCGACGGCGTCGAGGGCGTCCACTTCGCGGTCTGGGCGCCCAACGCCGAGAGGGTGAGCGTCGTCGGCCCCTTCAACGACTGGGACGGGCGACGGCACCCGATGCGGAACCTGGGCGCGAGCGGCATCTGGGAGATCTTCCTCCCCGGCCTGAAGGAGGCCGACATCTACAAGTACGAGATCCGCTCCCGGCATCTCAGCATGATCCGCATCAAGAGCGATCCGTACGCGTTCCGCCACGAGTTGAGGCCCGGCACGGCATCCGTTGTCCACGACATCGACAAGTACCAGTGGACCGACCAGGAGTGGATCCGCGAGGGACGCCGCCGGCGCAACGCGCTGGACGCTCCGCAGGCCGTGTACGAGGTGCACCTGGGGTCGTGGATGCGGGGGGAGGGGAACCGCTTCCTCACCTATCGCGAGCTCGCCGACCGGCTGGTTCCGTACGTCAAGGAGATGGGCTTCACCCACATCGAGCTACTGCCTGTTCTGGAACATCCCCTCGACGACTCCTGGGGTTACCAGGCCCTGGGGTACTTCGCCCCCACCAGCCGCCACGGAAGCCCGGACGACTTCATGGCGCTCGTGGATGCCTGCCACCGCGAGGAGATCGGAGTGATCCTCGACTGGGTGCCCGCCCACTTCCCGAAGGATGACTACGGGCTCCGCTTCTTCGATGGCACACACCTCTACGAGCACCAGGATCCCAGACTCGGCGAGCACCGGGACTGGGGGACGCTGATCTTCAACTACGGCCGCAACGAGGTGCGCAACTTCCTCCTCGGCAACGCCCTCTTCTGGCTCGAGAAGTACCACATCGATGGCATCCGCGTCGATGCGGTCGCCTCGATGCTCTACCTCGATTACTCGCGGGAGACGAACGACTGGATCCCCAACCAGTACGGAGGCAAGGAGAACCTCGAAGCGATCGACTTCCTGAAGAGATTCAACGAGCTGTGCCACGGCCATCATCCCGGCGTCCTCACCGTCGCGGAGGAGTCGACGGCGTGGACCGGAGTCTCGCGCCCGACGTACGTCGGAGGGCTCGGTTTCAGCCTGAAGTGGAACATGGGGTGGATGAACGACACCCTTTCGTACTTCTGCCTCGACCCCATCTACAGAAAGTACCACCACCAGCATCTCACCTTCAGCCTGCTCTACGCCTTCAGCGAGAACTTCGTATTGCCCCTTTCCCATGATGAGGTCGTGCACGGCAAGTGCTCGCTGCTCGACAAGATGCCGGGGGACGGCTGGCAGAAGTTCGCCA
>JAFGKN010000771.1 GCA_016928605.1 Planctomycetota bacterium
GACCGGTGGGACGACGCCTACTTCGCGCGCCTGCGGGACTTCGTCCGGCACGCAGGCCGGAGAGAGGTGGTCGTCGAGTACGTCCTCTTCTGTCCCTTCTACGCGGACGATCAATGGAAGCTGAGCCCGATGAACGCCGCCAACAACGTTCAGGGCGTCGGCGTGGTGGCGCGGACCGATCCCTACACGCTGGACAAGAACGGAGGCCTGCTGAACCATCAGGAGGCCATGGTGCGCAAGGTCGTGCGGGAGCTGAACGAGTTCGACAACGTCTACTGGGAGATCTGCAACGAGCCCTACTTCGGCGGCGTGAGCATGGAGTGGCAGCATCATATCGCGGACGTGATCGTTGCGGCGGAGAGGGATCTCCCCCGCAAGCACCTCATCTCCCAGAACGTCGCCAACAACAAGGCAAAGGTGGAGAATCCTCACCCCGCGATCTCCATCTTCAACTTCCACTACGCGAGCCCTCCCGTCACAGTGGCGATGAACTACGGGCTTAACAAGGTGATCGGTGACAACGAGACGGGCTTCAAGGGGACCGGCGACGCCCACTACCGCATGGAGGGATGGGAGTTCATCCTCGCCGGCGGCGGTCTCTACAACAACCTCGACTACTCGTTCACAGCCGGCTGCGAAGACGGCAGGTTCGAGTATCCGAAGACGCAGCCCGGAGGAGGCTCCGCCGCCTTGCGACGGCAGCTCAGGATCCTGCAGGAGTTTATCTCCAGCTTCGACTTCATCCGTATGCGGCCGGCGGCGGATCTCGTCGGAACGAGGTTGCCCGAGGGGGCGCGTGTCCACCTGCTCGCAGAGCCGGGCCGCCAGTACGCGGCCTATGTGCACGGAGGCCAGAAGATCGATCTCGAGATCGAGGCGCCGCCGGGCCGCTACCGCGCGGAGTGGATCAGTCCCCTCACCGGCGAGGTCGTGAAGACCGAGACGATGGACCACGCCGGCGGCCGCCTCCGCGCCGTCTCTCCGGACAACGAGGGCGAGATCGCTCTGAGGTGCCTCCGCCGCGCACGAGGTTGACGGAGACACGCTTTTCCACCTGTCCCTGCCGCTTTTACTCCGCCGCCTTCTCCATCGTCCGGCGGGGCCACGGGCTCGGCCCTCTGCGGCTACTTGGGTTGCCCCCCGCAGGCGAACAAGCACTCATCCTACGGGCAGTGGGTACGCGAGTGGTCTTCCGAACGTCATGAGAGATCGTTCGACCTCAGAGAGTCGACCCCAATGCGGAGGAGCGCAGCGCGATCATTCTCGGAGCTTCAGTCAGCTTGAGGCACCGTCGCCTTGTGAAGGAGGTTGCCCTCGATGTCGTACGCCGCGTCGCCGTAGAGGTCAAGACCGAAGAGCGAGAGGGCAAAATCGAAGACCTCGGAAAGGTCGAAGCCGACGCGCAGGTTGACGCCCGAGTGAAGGAAAAAGGGCTCCACGAGGGCCACTTCGACCGAAAAGATTTCCCAGTCTTGCCAGCCCCGGTGTAATGGGCCCTGCTCCGTTGAGTAGTCTCTGTAGATGAGTTTCTTGGCCCCCACATGGTATACCGGATCTGTCAGTTGCTCCATGTGCTGTCGCCACCCATCGAGCTCGTTGCCTTCTCGCTTGTAGCGATTAGCGGCGATGGGCTGCTGCTCGATCCAGATCTTGCGGTACAAGGGGAGGCCGATCTTCGCGCGGCGGTCTGCCGTGACGCTCATACCGCGTCGATCCCACTCGACGTCCAGGCTGTCTTTCTTGATGCAGCCCAGAGCAAACGCTTCGGTCGCTTCGACGTAGATGCCGAACGACGGAGCGACGATGCCGCGTGCTTTCTCCCCGTCTTGGTCACCGCTGACCGGCACGGTGATGCCAGCTCCAAAGATCCAGATATCGCGAAAATCATCGGCGACATTCTGGACGTATCCACAACCCGAGCCGGCAAGAACAGCCACGGCCAAGCACAGAGCGGCAAACGTTTCCGCTGGACGCATCATCGCCCTAACCTCCATCTTCTCCGCAAGTGAGCTTTCGACTCAAGACTCGGATGGTACCCACTTTCTATCCCGTGGCGAAGAGCGTAGATAATCCCCATACGGTCGTCAAGCCTAAACTGTCGCGCTTGTCCTGGGTCTCGAGGTGCTACAACATGCCCCCACCTGTGGGAGGGCGACCCTTGAAGCCGGCGCTGGCGTCCTGCTGTCCTGACCGTCCAGCTACGCTGACCGGAGCGCGGGCCTGATGTGCCAGGACGGGAGGGCGGGGCGCTCCGCTCGAGCGGCGTGGAGGCGGATCAACGGCGCGAGAATGATCTGGGCGGCCGCGACGAAGCAGGATGCGAGCCTGCTGAGCCCGCCCAGGGGGACCCATAGTCGGTGACAGGTTCGGTGTTTATTAGTTTCTGTTGCGAATCGAGCGCCGGATTCGGGACGCGTTGGCGAATCAGCTGGCGCAGCCCACTTCTCCGGTCATTCAACGATATCCTTCAGCGCGGTCAGTTGTATCCGCGGCATTCCGCAACAGATACTGACAAGCCATCGCGTCTCACAACCTGAGAGACTCGGCGCTACGCCGAGGCCGCCGTCACCGAGGCGGCGGTTGCGCTCTCGGCGTTTGATGCGGGGCCGAAGAGTGACTTGATGTCCTCGAGGATCACGTAGAGCGCGGGGACGATGAGCAGGGCGATGAATGTCGAGAAGAGTATGCCGAAGCCGAGCGAAATCGCCATGGGGATGAGGAACCGCGCCTGCACCGAGGTCTCGAAGATCATCGGCGCCAGACCGATGAAGGTGGTGAGCGAAGTCAGCAGGATCGGCCGGAACCGGCGGGCTCCGCCGCGCTCCACCGAAGCGATGAGCGGAGCTTTTTCTTCGAAGCGGTAGCGGTTGACCGCGTGGACGAGGACCAGCGAGTCGTTCACCACCACGCCGGAGAGTGCGACCATCCCCATCAGACTGATCAGGCTCAGATCGTACCCCATGAGGATGTGGCCGAGGACCGCCCCGACGATGCCGAAAGGGATCGTCGCCATGATGATCGCCGGCTGGAGGTAGCTGCGGAAGGGGATGGCGAGCATGGCGAAGATCGCGAGCACCGCGAGGGCGAAGCCGACGCTGAGGCTGGCCATCGACTCCGCCTGCTCCCTCTGCCGTCCCTCGAAGCCGATCCGCAGGTTGGGATAGCGGGCGCTGAGCGACGGAAGTGCCTCGCGCTTGAGCTCGCGGATCACCTTGTCAGGGGTGGCCACTCCCTTCACTGTACGACCGGTCACGCTGATGGCCCGGCGTCCATCGGCGCGCTGGATCACGGTGTAGGCGCGGCCGCGGATCACCTCGGCAGCCTCGGTCAGCGGGACCTCTCCGCCGCGGGGGGTGCGGATCACCAGCTCCTCGACGTTGTGCTCCGACTTGCGCTCCGCCTCCGGGAGCCGCACGTAGACGCGGATCTCGTCGCGGCTGCGCTGCTGCCGCAGAGCCTCTGCGCCGAAGAACGCCGCGCGCACCTGCCGGCCGACATCGGACGCCGTGAGGCCGAGGCTGCTCGCCTCCGGCCGCACCTTGAAGTCGAGCTGCGGCTTGCCGGGGGAGAATCCCTTGTCCACGTCGGTCACTCCCTCGAGGCTGTGGAGGTCCTCGGCGAGCAGGCTCGCCGCCGTCTCCAGAGTCGGGATGTCCGGGTGGCTCAGCTCGACGTTGACATCCGCTTGGGCGGAGGGGCCGGCCGTCGAGGTGAAGATCAGGCTTTCGAGCCCCGGGATCTCGCCGACTCCCTCGCGCCAGAGGTCCTCGAACTCGGCCGAGGAGATGCTCCGCTTCTCGGAGGGCACGAGATAGACGGTGACGCTGCTCAGATGGCTTCCGGACGTCGTCTGTCCTTCAGAGGTCGGGGACAGGCCCGCCGCCGCTGTGCCGATTCTCGAGAGGATGCCGCGGCTGATGGACTCGCCGCCGTTTGCCTTCAGGATCTCGCGGGCCGCGGTCACGAGCCGGTTCTGCACTCGCAGGGTCAGCTCAACGGGGGTACCGTACGGAAGAGTCGCACTGGCGCTGACGGTGTCCGATTCCACGCGCGGCATGAAGGTGAAGTCGATCCTCTCGCCGATGACGTAGCCGAGCGTCACCGTCAGGACGGCTGTGGCGGACCCGAGGGTCAGGTACCGGTTGCGCAGGCAGAAGGAGAGCGTCGGGAGGTAGAGAGCCCGGATATTCCATTGCAGGAGAGCGGTACACCGCTTCTGGACCCAGGCCACGCCGTGGGAGAGCCGGTGGAACCTGACGGGGTGCGGGTGGGAAAGGTGGGACGGCAGCACGAAGAGCGATTCGATCCAGGAGACCGCGAAGACCAGGATCACGATGATGGGAATGACGCCGAAGAACTTCCCCATGGTGCCCGGCACGAAGAACAGGGGCGCGAACGCGGCCATGTTGGTGAGGATGGAAAACGAAACCGGCACCGCGATCTGGCGTGCTCCCCGGATGGCTGCCGAGAGGTTGTCCAGCCCCCGCTGGCGGAATTCGTAGACGTTCTCGCCGACCACGATCGCGTCGTCGACCACTATTCCCAGCGTGATGATGAACGCGAACAGGGAGATCATGTTGACGGAGATGTCCAGCCCGGGGAGAAACAAGATCGCCCCGAGAAAGGAGATGGGGATCCCCATCGTCACCCAGAAAGCGAGCTTGATCTCCAGGAAGAGACCCAGGAGCACGAGGACGAGACAGAGCCCTAGGCGCGCGTTGCGGAGGAGCAGATCCACGCGGTCGTCGAAGAGCTCCGACCTGTCGCCCCACGTGGTGGCCTTGATGCCCGGCGGGAGCTTCTGGCACCACGTCTCGAGCGTCTCCCTGACGGCGCGCGCTATTTCCCCCGGCCTCTGCAGGCCGACGCGGTAGACGACGACCATCTGGGCCGGCCGGCCGTCGTAGAACATCATCTCGTCGGTGTCCGCGAAACCGTCGATGATCTCCGCCACCTCTCCGAGCTTCAGCTCGGTCCCATCGGCACGGCTGAGGAGCGGCAGGCTCGCGAACTCCGTTCCCAGGTCGCGCCGCTCGGCCATGCGGAGCAGGACCTCGCCGCCGGGGGTCTTGACGCCTCCGCCGGGGATCTCGAGGGCAGAGCGGCGGATCTGGCCGGCCACATCCTCCAGCGAGAGGGCGTGGGTGCGGAGATCCTTCTGGGAGATCTCTACGCTGATCTCCATGGGCCTTGCGCCGTCGAGCTCGACCAGCGTGATCCCGGGATGGCGGAGCAGCTCCTCGCGAACGTCGCTCGCCAGCTTCCGGAGCGTCATCTCGTCCTCGTTGCCGTGGACGACCACGCTGATCACCTGGTTGCGGTTGGTCATCAGGCTCACGATGGGACGCTCGGCGTCGAGAGGAAAGCTGACGATGCGGTCGATCTCGTTCTTGACGTCCTGGAGGAGCTTCATGTCGTCGGCTCCCAGCAGGATCTCGATTTCCACCCGGCCCATGCCCTCGCTGGCTGTGGAGGTGACGCGCTTCACTCCGTCCAGTCCTCGGACGCCCTCCTCGATAGGAAGGATGATGCCCTGCTCAACCTCGGCGGGGCTGGCTCCGGGGTACGGGACCTGGATGGAGATGCGGTCGAGCTCGACTTCCGGGAAGACCTCCTGCTTCACCTGGAAGCTCATCAGGATGCCCCCCGCGACGAAGAAGACCATCACCAGGTTGGCCGCGACGCCGTTGCGCGCCATCCAGGAGATGGCCCCGCGGGAGCTCCGATCGATCCGCGGCTCCTTCATCGGCGCGTCTCCGCCTCCTCGGTCGAGCCTCGCCCCGCGGCCGAGCCCCGCTGCACACGGGGTGTCAGGACGCTCGCGCCGCCCACGGTTGCGGGCGAGATCCGTTCCGCAGCGGCCGAGCCCCTCTGTGCGGCCGGCGCCGGCTCGCTCGCGCCGTTCACCGCGGCTGCCGGCGAGATCCACTGCTCTGGTGAATCATGCCCCGCTGCGGGCGCCAGGTCGCTCGCCTGGCGGAGCTTCATGCCGCGCATCGGAATCGGGATGGTGCTCGTCACGATGCGGTCGCCCCGCTCGAGGCCTTCGCTCACGAGCACGCTTTCCGCGTCCCGCCACGCGATCGCCACGTCGCGGATGTCGAGACGGTCCGTTTCATCCGCGATCCAGATCTTGCTGCCGTCGTGGATCGCCGAGCGGGGGACTCGGCAGACGTTGTCCAGCTCGTCGCCCTCGATCTCCACGCGCACATAGGCGCCGAGGAGGAGGGGAAGCTGGCCCTGCGGCGCGTCGCTCCGCAGTCCCAGCGGATCGTCGATCTCGATGAGCGCCCTCGCCATGCGGCCCACCGGGTCCACATCTCCGAGGACGTGGATGACCTGCCCCGACCGCTCGATCTGTACCTCCCCCGTCGTCTCCTGGAGGATGCGGGCCCTGGCGCCGGGTGATCCGCTCGGCGACGGCTGCCGGAACCAGACCAGGCGGTCCACGGGAATCGAGACCTGTACCCAGAAGGAGTCGGTGCCCACCATCGTGGCGAGGTTCGTCTGGGGAGAGACGAGCTGTCCGATCTCCGCCGACTCGTCGCGGACCACGCAGTTGAAGGGGACCTGGATGTCGGTGCGCTCCAGGTCGAGGCGAGCCTTCTCGACTCCGCTCCGCGCGGCGGCGAGCGCCGCCTGTGCGTTGCGCAGATGGGGCTGGCGCAGCGCGAGCTCGCGGTGCAGCGCGCTTTCCTGGAGCTCAGATTCGAGCAGCTCGAGCTCGCGGTGGGCGACCTTCTGCCGTCCCTGCTCCACCTCCAGCTCCAGCCGGGCGCGCTCCTCCTCGGCCTGCCTGGCCGCGAGAAGGAATTGGTAGTCACGCGGGTCGATGCGGGCGATCGTGGCGCCCGCATCGAAGAGCCCTCCGGGCATGAGCTGGGGATGTACATCGACCAGACGGCCGCTCACCTCCGGACGGACGACGAGCTCCCGCGCCGGGATGACGGTCCCCATGCCCACGACGGTGACGCGGTGCGTTCCTGGCCGCGCATCCATGATCTGCACCAGGGCTCCAGCGTCGGACCGCGCCCTCTTCTGGGGGCGCGGACGCGTTTTGTAGAGCCAGACGGCGACCGTGACGGCAGCGCCGACGAGCAGGAGTGAGAGCACGAGGTTGAGGAGCCACTTCATCCGTTGTCTCCGGTCTTGAGAGCCACCTCGCCGGCGTCCTGGAGATCTCGGGTCCAGGAGCCGCCGAGCGCCCGGCAGAGCTGGATGCGGATGGAGATCAGCTCGCGCTGGGAGCGGAGCCTTTCGCGCTCGAGGTTCTGGTGCAGGGAGAGGGCCGTCAACACGTTGAGATAATCCACAAGTCCGTTGATGTAGCGGGAGCGGGCTTCCCGCAGGCTGGCTCTCGCGACATCGACCTGGCGGTCGAGAGCCGCGATGCGCTCCTCCTGCTTCTGTTCCTGGACGAGCGCGTCTTCCACCTCGCGCACCGCCACGAGAAGCGTCGCTGCAAAGCCGTGCAGGCGCTCCTTCACGACAGCGCGCGCGCGCTCCACCTCAGCCTTCCGCCGCCCGCCCTCGAAGAGCGGCGCCGAGATGCTCCCCGCGATGTTCCAGAGCCACCTGTCGAGGACGTCGGAGATGTCCGGCGCCTGGTAGCCGGTCCTGCCCGACAGACGGATCGCGGGCAGCAGGTCGGCGATCGCCGACGCCAGCCGGTGGTCGGCGGCCACCGCGCGCGCCCGGGCGGCTCGGAGGTCGGGCCTGCGAACGATGAGCTCGCCGGGAACGCCGGTGGGCGGAAGGGCCGGCAGATCGGGCATCGAAGACCGCTCCGGCGCCACCTCCTCGGTGGGCGCCCTTCCCAGGATCACCGCCAGCTGGTGCTCGAGCACCGCGGTCGCCGACTCGAGCGGCGGAACCTGCGCCTCAAGGGATCCGACCTGCTGGCGCTGCTGGTAGACATCGAGCGCGGAGGCGAGCCCCTGGCCGAAGCGCAGCTCGAGCAGCTCCAGGTAGATCCGGCTCACCCCGAGCTGTTCGTCGATGAGATCTCTTTGCGCGCGCAGCTCGCCGAGCTGGTACCAGGTCTCCGCCACGCGCGCGGCGATCGTCATCGCCATCGATTCGCAATCGTCGCGGCTCGCGGTCGCGTCGAGGTCCGCCGCATCCCACTGCGAGGCGATGCGGCCCCACAGGTCCACCTCGTAGGAGGCGGCGACGGAGAGCACGAACTGGCTGCTCTCGTTGGTGACGGTTCCCACGGGGCCGCCGACGCTGAAGGTCTGGCGTGTGCGGGATGCGCTGCCCTCAGCGGAGAGCACCGGAAAGAGGCTCGCGCGCGTCCGTCGAACCACGGCCTCCGCCTGCTCGAGGCGCGCCCAGGCGGCCTTCAGGTCGAAGTTGCCGGACAGCGCTCGATCGACGAGGCGGTCGAGATCCTCGTCGCCGAACTCCCGCCACCACTGCTCGACGGGCGGGCGCGAATCTCCGGTCCTGCTGAACGCTTCGGGCAGCGCGACCTCCGGATCGGGCTCCGGATTCACCTTGTGCAGGCGGCAGGCGGGGGCGAGCGCGAGCGCGAGCGCGAGCGCGATCAGGGCCGCGCCGGCGGGGGCTCTCCGAGGTAGCGCCGGGGCGGGACGCTCCGCCGTGCAGAGCTTCGGACGGCGTTGCGCGCCGCGCCGGTCAGATCTTGTATCCATGGATGGGCTGGATCCGGGTTCCGCCGCGGGCCTCGAGGATCCTCCGCAGGGTGGACTTGAGCCGGCGGGCCTCCGCCGCGCTCAGAGGCGAGAGGAACTTCGTCTGAAGCGACAGGGCCACCCGCGCCAGCTTGGGAACCAGGCTGCGGGCCCTGGGGCTGAGCTCCAGGGCGAGCGAGCGGCGGTCGCGTCCCGGCTTGCGGCTGACGAGCCGCTCGGCCTCGAGCCTGTCGAGGACGCGCGTGACGGTGCTGGCATCGATGCCGAGGTAGCGGGAGATCCCGCTGGGCGTGCGAGCCCTCTCCTGGTAGAGCGATATCAGAACCCCCCAGCAGGGAGCATTGATCCGGTGGCGGGCGAGAGTCTTCGAGAATTCGCTGTGCATCGAGTGAAACAGCCGCGC
>JAFGKN010000772.1 GCA_016928605.1 Planctomycetota bacterium
CTGGGATACGAGGCGCCGACGGAGGCACTCGATGCCGCGACCGGAAGGACGCTTCACACGTACGAGGGCACCGAGCGGACCGAGGAGATCATCCTCCAGGACGGCACGCTGTTCGTCGTCACCGCAGATGCTCCGGAGGGCGAAGAAGAGGCGAAGCCTTCGAGCGAGGATCGAGACATCGCGGCGCTCCGCGCATCGAGCGGCGAGATCCTCTGGAGGAAGGGATCCGCCGATCCGCTGCCGATGACTCTGGCGGCTGCCGAGGGCAAGGTGTGCTACCTGTGCGAGGAAGGAGTCGTCTGTCTCGATGCTCGCACTGGACGCGAGCTGTGGCGCACCCCGCGCGACGTCACCCTCACGCGCCCCGGGTGGTCCGTACCGACCCTCGTGATGCAGGGAGACGTCGTCCTTTGCGCCGACCGTCAGACGACTCGCGCACCCAACGTCGATGAGAGCACCGGCAAGAAGATGGCGCAGTGGCTGGCCGACGGCGGCGCGCCCGGCGACCTGACCGCCTACTCGGCCGACGACGGCGAGATCCTCTGGTCCTGCCGCTGCGCCGAGACGTATCACGCGCCCGTCGACGTCTTCGTGATCGACGGCCTCGTCTGGGCCGGTCAGAGCCGAGCGCGAACGGGGCCAGACTACACGGTGGCCCGCGATCTCCGCACGGGGGAAGTCCGGCGGCGCATCTCGCCGGACGAGGCCTTCGAGACCACCATGCCGCACCATCGCTGTCATCGCAACCGAGCCACGAGCCGCTTCATCCTCGGCGGTCGTACCGGCGTCGAGTTCATCGACGTCGAGACGGGCGACGCTCTCCGCCACCACTGGATCCGCGGCACCTGCCAGTACGGCGTGATCCCCGCCAGCGGTCTCCTCTACCTGCCGCCCCACTCGTGCGCCTGCTACATCGAGGCGAAGATGACCGGTTTCCTGGCCCTGGCGCCGGCCGCGGTCTCCGCGGAGAAGGAGCGCCCCGCCGCGGAGGAAGAGGCGGCCCGCCTCGAGCGGGGTCCAGCGTTCTCCAGCGTCGCCGGAGCCACCGGAAGCGGACCGGACACGCCGCGCATCGACGACTGGCCGACCTACCGGCGCGACGCGGCGCGGCACGGCGTGTCGCTCGCGGCCGTGCCTGCCGACCTCGTGACACGGTGGGAGACCTCGCTCGGCGGGCGGCTCTCGGCACCGTCCGTCGCCGGCGGGCGTGTCTTCGTCGCCTCCGTAGATCACCACGAGCTTCACGCCATCGACGCGGCGAGCGGTAAGCGTGTCTGGCGATTCACCGCCGGCGGCCGCATCGATTCGCCGCCGGCGATCGCCGCGGGGCTGACCGTCTTCGGCTCCGCCGATGGCCACGTCTACTGCCTCCGCGCATCCGACGGCGAGCTCGCCTGGCGATTCCGCGCAGCGCCCCAGGATCGACGCATCGTCGCGTGCGGGCAGCTCGAGTCGGTCTGGCCGGTGCACGGAAGCGTGCTCCTCCACGAGGGCGCCGTGTACTTCGCGGCGGGCAGGACGTCGTACCTCGACGGCGGCATCCGCATCTACCGCCTTGACCTGCGCAGCGGCGAGAATCTCGCGGAGCGGCAGATCTACAGCCGGGACGAGGAGACCGGCCGGCAGCCGGACGAGCCGATGATGTTCGAGATGCCGGGAGCGCTGCCGGATGTCCTCTCGACCGACGGCGATCTCCTCTACATGCGGCACCTCGCCTTCGATCTGCGCGATCTCTCCCCGCAGGAGGCGAAGACCCATCTCTACAGCCCCGCCGGCTTCCTCGACGGCAGCTGGTGGCACCGCACGTACTGGGTGCTCGGCGGCCACTTCTACAGCGGCTACATCGGCTGGTACTTCGCGGGGCGCGAGGTCCCCGCGGGGCGGCTGCTCGTGCACGACGACAAGACCATCCACGGCTTCTCGTACCTGCCGGACCTCTACCGCGGCGCGACGGGCCGGCGGTACCAGCTCTTCGGCGCCGATCGCGGAGAGCAGCCCACGCCGCCTCGGCCGGACTACCAGCGGGCCAGCCGCGACTATGCGCCGAGCAAGCCGGTCGAATTCCGGGTGAACTACCGGTGGTCGCGGGAGGTGCCGCTGCTCGTGCGCGCGATGGTGCGCGCCGCCGGAACGCTGTTCGCGGCGGGCCCGCCGGAGAGCGCGCTTCGCTCGCCGGAGGCCTTCGAGGGATCCGAAGGCAGCATCCTCTGCGCGATCTCGGCCGAGGATGGCGGCTTGCTGAAGCAGCGAAGGCTGGAAGGCCTTCCGGTGCACGACGGCATGGCCGCCGCGGCGAGCTGCCTCTTTGTCGCCATGGAGGATGGCCGTCTGCTCTGCGTGGGACGAGCCGAGAAAGCGGAGGCAAAAGAAAGCCGGGGACCTTGAAGCCGGGTGTACACTGATCTCGTCCTGCGGCGATCATGCGGAATCCCCGGAGATCTGCAGAAGACACGGACTCAGCGCACAAGGAGAAGGACCATGTCGAGGATCAACCGGCGCACCTTCCTGAAGCGATCGATCACGACGGCGGGCGCGGCCTTTGCCATCGCGAGCCCCTTCCGCCGCATCCTGGGAGCGAACGAGACCATCCGCGTGGGCGTCGCGGGCATCCACGGCCAGGGCGGATCGCACATCGGCGCCTTCCAGAAGATGGATGGAGTCGACGTGACCTGCCTCATCGACCCCGACTCCGCCCTCTTCGAGGGGCGCACGAAGCAGATCCAGGACCTGGGAGGCGGAAAGCCGACCTGCGTGCAAGATGTCCGCAGAGCGCTCGAGGACAAGAACCTCGACGCGATCTCCATCGCGAGCTGCAACCACTGGCACTGCCTCCTCACCATCTGGGCGTGCCAGGCCGGAAAGGACGTCTACGTCGAGAAGCCGCTCAGCCATGACCTGCACGAGGGGCGCATCGCGCTCGAGACATCGCGCAAGCACTCGCGCGTCGTCCAGTACGGGACGGGCAGCGGCAGCCTCGGCGACGGCATCGCGGCTCTTGTCCGCAAGGGGACGTACGGCAAGCTGCTCGTCTCGCGCGGCCTCTGCTACAAGAGGCGAAAGAGCATCGGCTTCCGCGAGCCGACCGATCCTCCCTCCGCGCTCGACTTCGACATCTGGAACGGCCCGGCGCCCAAGCAGCCGTACCACGGCAACCTCGTCCACTACAACTGGCACTGGTTCTGGGACTTCGGCGGCGGCGACATCGCGAACCAGGGCTCGCACCAGATGCACGCCGCGCTGCACGCCATCCCCGGTGTCACGTTCCCCCGCAGCGCGATCACCGTGGGCGGGAGGTTCGGATACGAGGATCAGGGGCAGACGGCCAACACGCAGATCAGCGTCTACGACTTCGGCGAGACGCAGCTCATCTTCGAGGTCCGCGGTCTCGAGACGGGGAACTACTTCGGCCAGGGCATCGGCAACACGTTCCACTTCGAGGAGGGCGTTGTCGCTGGAGGCAAGTTCTACCGCGGCGGCAAGGGCGACCCGCAGCCGGTGGAGCCTGCCAAGGCCGAGCGCGTGAGCCGCGGCGGCAACTTCGGCGAGTTCATCCGCTGCGTGCGCAGTCGCGAGAGGGATCTCCTCGACTGGAACCTCGAGACCGCCCACTACTCGGCCGGCCTTTGCCATCTCGGCAATATCTCGTACCGCCTCGGCGAGGAGGTCGCCTTCGGGGACAGGAAGAAGCCCTTCGGCGACAACGCGGCCGCCAACGAGACCTTCGAGCGCATGGCGGATCATCTGAAGGGGAACAGCCTCAAGCTCGAGGAGACGAAGTACCGCGTGGGGCGCCGGCTCGAGTTCGACGCGCGCGC
>JAFGKN010000773.1 GCA_016928605.1 Planctomycetota bacterium
ATGCCCGCGGCCGAGCAGTTCGTGATGACGTTGTTCATCACGATCGGGAAGCCGGCGTCCCTCAGGACGATGCCGTGGTCATCGCTTCCGGAGACGTAATTGCCGATGATCACCGCCGAGCACCTCGTCGGGTTGATCATGTCGTCGTGCCCGGGGTCGATGAAGACGTTGTTGATGACGAGCGGCGGCGGGTCGCTCTCGCCCCAGAGGTCGACGTCGTCATTGTCGCCGCGCTTGCCGGTGAAGAAGCAGTCCTCGACGACGATCGGCGAGTATCGCGTGTGGACGCCCTGGCCGATCTCGAGGAACTGGCAGCCGCGGACGTTCGCGGTGGCCTCGCCGGGCAGGTCCGGATCGTCCGAGATGATGGCGATCGCGTCGCCTTCCGCCCCTGCGCTCTGGTCGGGGAGATGCTGGAAGATGCAGCTCTCGATGTCGACGTGGCAGGCCAGGGCGACGATCGCCTCGTGATAATCGCGCGAGCCCTCGGCGTAGTAGTCCTGGTGCGCGCCCTCGGAGTCGGCGTACTCGACAACGCAGTGGGCGAGGCGGCTGTCCTCCGCGCCCAGGAGCAGGATGCGCTCCCAGGTGTTTCCGTCGCCGTAGTGCGTCAAGCGGATCGGATCGTCCTCCGTTCCGTCCGCGAGCAGCCGGCCCTCGACCCGCAGCGACATGCCGGTCTTGAAGAGAACGGACGTGCCAGCCTCGATCGTCAGCGTGACGCCGGCGTCCACAATGACGGTCTGGTCGACGACGACCGCGCCCGCCCAGGTCGCATCCTCCGTCAGATGGCCGCCCATCTGGTTCGATGGCGGGACGTAGAGGATCGTGATCGCGCCGCTCTCGACGACCGCCAGCGCGGCGTCGAGGGCCTCGACGGTCACGACGTTCGTGCCGGGGAGGAGAGCGACGTCTCCGCTGAAAGTCCTCGCTCCGCTGTCGAACGAGGCGGTCTCTCCGTCGATCTTCACCGATGTCGCCAGCGCGGACGAGACCGTGCCTCGCAAAGGGACGACCTCGCTCCCGACGATCCAGGTCTCGCCGTCGCGCACGACGTCGGAGGTCGTCGCGAGAGCAGGAATCATGGAGAGATCGGTGCTGTCGATACCCGAGTTGTGCACCTCGATGGCGAGGACGTTCGTGCCGACATGGAGCAGATCCGCCGCTCTGCCGAGCGGGCACGTCTCGGGTGTCCCGGCCTCGTGGGAAGGGTCGGCCTCTGTCTCGAAAGTGACCGTGCCGGCAGGCATGCTTTCGCGAGCCACCTCCGCCGCGTTCAGGTAGGCGACGAAGCCGTCGTCATAATCGACGACGAGCTGGAGCAGCTCGTCCGGCGGGAGAGCATCCAGCACGAACTCCTTGCGGATGTAGACCGCGAGATAGTTGCCCGCCATGTCGCCGAGGATCGTCGCGTCATCACCATCGGCGTAGCCGAATCCGCTGGGGCCCTCGAGCCAGGTCGAGTCATCGAAGCCGGCCTCCGTCCAGGCGCTCACGGGATCGCTCGGCGGCCCATCCCCCTTCTTGTAGCGCCAGATGTCTCCCACCTGGATGTAGTCGGTGCCCGCGGTGGCGATCTCGATCGTCAACGCATGGATGCTCGTCGCGGCGCAGAGAAGGCAAGCCGCCAGTGCGATTCCGGTTGCCGGGGATTTCATGGCCCATCTCCTTGGTGGTCGAGGAGGGCAGGCATGCTTCGAAAGGCTCGCTCGTGCCTGTCACCCCCCTCGGCCGGCTCGACACCTGGCGCCGGGGAGGCCGGGGGGCGCCTGATTCCTCAGGGTTCGATTGTCGGGGAGGTTAGCGTCGCGGTCAATCTCCGACTCAGGGCGCGCCGGCTCCGGGTCGGGTTCGGCAGAAGGCGGGGCCCGCGACGTGCCTGGCGGCGAGCAGGTAAAGGGTCGCGCTTTCCCGCAGCGGCAGCCGCCTCGCGCCTTCGGAAGAAGAGGAAATCACCACGGAGGCACGGGGGCACGGAGAAGAGCTCGTTCCTCCCCGTGTCCTCCGCGTTTCCGTGGTGAATCCTTCCTTCCTGGACGCTAGGAGGCGTGGAGAGATCTAGTTGCCGCCCGCCGCAGCGGCAGCCGCTGGCGAGTGCGTTGTCTTTCCTGGCTCACAGTCTTGGGAACGCGACGGGTTTCCTGGTACAGTCAGCCTCAGTCAGAGTCACAGTCAGCGGATGCACGAGCCACAGAAGAGACGAGGAGGCGCCATGTCAGGTTCCAGACGCATCGCCCGCCGGCAGTTCCTGGGGCGTTCCGCCGCGACGGCGGCGCTCACCATCGCGGCCCCGCACGTCCTCGGGGGCGCGGGGCGCGTCGCGCCGAGCGACCGCATCCGCGTCGGATACCTCGGCTCCGGGACTCAGGGGCTCCGCAACCTGATGGAAGCCCTGCCTCGCCAGGAGCTGCACATCGCGGCCATCTGCGATCCCAACCGCGCGAGCAACGATTACCCGGAATGGGGAAGGAACGAGATCCGCGACCGCATCCGGAAGTTCCTCGGCGATCCTTCGTATGGAGAGGGCGTGGCCGGCTGCCGCTGCGGGCGCGAGGTGGGGCTGGAGGTGACGAGGCGCTACTACGACGCGCATCGCGACGCGATGGGCGTCCGCGAGTGCAAGGGCTACGTCGACTTCCGCGACATGCTGGAGAAGGAGAAGGATCTCGACGCGCTCTACGTGATGACGCCGGAGCATCTGCACGGCACGCTCGTGCTCACCGCGATGCGCCTCGGGAAGCACGTGATCACGCACAAGGCGCTCGCGAACGTGCTGCACGAGGTCGAGCTGGCCGCGGAGACGGCGGAGAAGTCGAAGGTCGCCACGCATCTCTTCTGCGCGGCCTCCATGGAGACGACGCCCCTCATCCGCGAGTGGATCGAGGCAGGCGCCATCGGCCCGGTTCGCGAGGTCCACAACTGGTCCTCGCGGCCCTTCTGGCCCCAGGGGATGACATCGCTTCCTAGCGAGACGCCGCCGGTCCCCGAAGGCTTCGTCTGGGACCTCTGGCTGGGGCCCGCACCGCACCGCGCGTATCACCCCGCCTACACGCACGCCGTCTTTCGCGGCTGGTACGACTTCGGCACCGGAGCGCTTGGCGACATGGGGCACTACAGCTTCTTCCAGATCTTCAACATCCTGAA
>JAFGKN010000151.1 GCA_016928605.1 Planctomycetota bacterium
GAGGGCGTTCGGATCTCCAGCGCGCGGCTGGCCGCGCGCCGGAGGGTGATCGCCTGATGCAGGTCTGCCGATCGCGAGGAGGGCCTGCTGATCGCGGCGCGGGATGGAGAATGCTGGTGCGAGCCACCGGGCCCGCGGCATCCGGCCTTGCGGGTGGGCGGCCGAGCGGGGACGAGCACTCCGTACGGCTTACCACGGGGGCTCGGCGTTGCCTCCGCTGAGAATCGCCGCCACCGTCCGGCCCTCGAAGCGAGCGGAGTGAACCAGCAAGGCGGCCACGGTTGCGGCGCCGGACGGCTCCACGAAGAGCTTGGCCCTCTCGAGCAGCAGGCGCTGCGCGCCGCGGATCTCCTCATCGTCGACGAGGATGATGCACTCGACGTGGCGGCGCGCCGCCTCGAAGGTCAGCTCTCCGGGGCTCACAGGGCAGAGGCCGTCGGCGATCGTCCGCGGAGGCGAGGAGAGCGTCACTGGCCGCCCCGCCTCGAGAGAGCGGCTCATGGCGTCGGCGGTCACCGGCTCGACGCCGATCACGCGCACCCTGTCGCCGGTGAGAGCGGCGGCCGCCAGCGCCACGCCGGCGAGCAGTCCGCCGCCGCCGACGGGGGCGAGGATCACGTCGACATCGGGCAGATCCTCCACGATCTCGCGGCCGACGGTCGACTGGCCGGCGATCACCTCGGGGTGGTCGAAGGGGGGAATGATGAGCGCTCCGGTCTCCCGCGCGATCTCCTCGGCGCGCGCGCCTCTCTCGCGCGACGTGAGCCCGCAGCGGATGATCTCTCCGCCGTAGCCCCGGATCGCCTCCTCCTTGACGCGCGGGATGTTCTCGGGGACGACGACGGCGGCGGGACAGCCGATGATCCGGCCGGCGAGAGCGACCGCCTGGCCGTGATTGCCCGATGAGTAGGTCAGCACGCCGGCGTTTCCGATCTCGCCCCGATCCCGCGCCGCGAGGCAGGCGTTGAGGGCGCCGCGGATCTTGAAGGAGCCGGCGCGCTGCAGGCTCTCGCACTTGAGGTGGACGCGGGACCCGCTCCGCTCGCCGATCGTGCGGCTCGTGAGGAGCGGAGTGCGGTGGACGGAGCCGCGGATCCGCTCTGCGGCCTCAGCGAGCCGGGCGGGGTCGGGCAGCGAGGGCGCATTCGATCTCATGCGCGCAGGATGGCCGCCGCGGCGCGACGAATCAAGAGCTCCGGGCGGCATCGCCTGGCGGAGCGGGAGGAGGGAGCGTATGCTGGGCGGCCGTCGGCGGTGCGAGGCTCGAGCCCGGGGCTGCCGAGGAGGCTTGAACGGCTGCGGGCCGCAGGAGAAGATCCAGGCGGGACGAGGCGAGGGGACTGGAAGACAGGAGCACGGTCCATGGTGGACGACCTTCTCGGCATCACCGGCGCGTCGGATCTGGAGAATCGCTCGCAGGCCGTGCTGGATGCGTGCGGGGAGATCCTCGGGCAGATCAAGAGCCGCGCGGGGGAGGCGTCCGGCCGCGACGGGACGCTCCGTCCGCTCGATGAGATCCAGGCGCGCCTCGGCGACACGCGGCGGACGATCTGCCTGATCCGGAGCGTTCATCCGGCGGCGGACCTGCGCGAGGCGGCCGAGCGCTGCGAGCGGATGCTGGCCGACTTCGCCAGCGAGCTGGCCCTCGACCGGGACCTCTACGAGGCGGTGAAGGAGTGCGATCCCGGCGCGCTCGACGCGGAGGGACGCCGGCTGCGCGAGCACCTGCTGCGGGACTTTCGCCGCTCTGGCGTGGACCGCGACGAAGCGACGCGCGATGAGATTCACCAGCTGCACCGCGAGCTGGTGGAGCTCGGGCAGGAGTTCTCGCGGAACATCCTCCAGGACGTCCGCTCGATCCGGCTGGACGGACTCGAGGAGCTCGCCGGCCTCCCGGATGACTACATCGCGGCGCATCCCCCCGGCGAGGATGGCCGGATCACCATCACCACCGAGTATCCGGACTACAATCCGTTCATGGTCTACGCGCGGAGCAGCTCGCGGAGGGAGGAGCTCTATCGAGCGTTCCGCAGCCGGGCGTTTCCAGCGAACATCGCGGTTCTGCGCCGGATCCTCCAGCGCCGCCACCGGCTGGCCTCGCTCCTCGGTTACTCGAGCTGGGCGGACTACGCCGCCGAGGACAAGATGATCGGCAGCGCGAAGGCCATCGGAGAGTTCATCGAGCGGGTCGCCGCCGCGGCGGCCAGGCGCTCGAGCCGCGAGTACCGGAGCCTGCTCGATCGGAAGCGGCGGGACGATCCATCGGCCGCCGAAGTGTACGACTGGGAGAAGAGCTACTACGAGGAGCTGCTGCGGATCGAGCAGTACCGCATCGACTCCCGGGAGATCCGGCCCTATCTCGGATACGACGCCGTGAAGGCGGGTGTCTTCGACTTCGCCGCGCGCCTCTTCGGACTCGAGTTCCGTCCCGCGCCGGAGGTCCCCCGCTGGCACGAGGAGGTGGAGGTCCTCGACGTCCTCGAGGGGGGCAGCCTGCGGGGCCGCATCTACCTCGACACGCATCCGCGGGAGGGGAAGTACAAGCACGCCGCCATGTTCCCGATCGTTCACGGGGTCCGGGGCGGCCGGCGGCCGGCGGCCGCCCTCGTGTGCAACTTCGCGCGGCCTGAGAGCGGAGGCGGCTCCGCTCTGCTCGACCACGACGACGTCGTGACGTTTTTTCACGAGTTCGGCCACCTCCTGCACCATCTCCTCGGCTGCGAGACGGATTGGGTACAGTTCAGCGGCACGTCCACGGAGTGGGACTTCGTCGAGGTTCCCTCTCAGCTCCTGGAGGAGTGGGCCTGGGAGCCGGAGGTTCTGCAGAGCTTCGCCCGGCACCACAAGACTGGCGAGGTGATCCCCTCCGATCTCGTTCAGCGGCTCCGCAGGGCGAGAGACTTCGGCCGGGGTCTCCAGGTCCGCCAGCAGATGTACTACGCGCGCCTCAGCCTCGACTACCACGACCGGGCTCCCGAGACGCTCGACGTGGAGAGGCTGTCCCGCGAGCTGCACTCCAGGTACAGCCTCTTCGGGTTCGTCGACGGTACCCACTTCGAGGCGAGCTTCGGCCACCTCGAGGGCTATTCGGCACTCTACTACACCTACATGTGGTCGATGGTGATCGAGAAGGACCTCTTCTCCCGATTCCGCGAGCGGGGGCTTTTCGATCCGGAGATGGCGCGGCTCTACCGCAGGAAGATCCTCGAGCGCGGCGGCTCTCTCGACGCCGCGGACCTGGTTCGCGACTTCCTGGGGCGCGACTACCGGTTCGACGCCTACGAGGAATGGCTCGACGGGGAGCGATCAGTGCAGTGATCCGCCGGCGCCGGTCTACTCGCCGCCCAGGCTCCTCAGCTTGACGGTGTACTTGCCGACGGCGCCCGCGGGGTTGTAGCTGAAGGCGACGATCGCCAGGTAGAGGCGTCCAGCCTTGTCGGCCTTGCCCCTGTACTCATCGCCCACGAGGAACGGCTTTCCGTTCTTGCCGATCCTGCCGACGAGAGCGAGCTGGGCGAAGTTGTTCCACGACTGCCCTCCCCACTCCCGCGTGCCCGCGGGGCCGCAGCTGACGCTGTAATTCGTGACGTTGATGATGCCGCTGGCCTCCAGCCGGAAGCGCTGGCCGGCCTCGAGGTCGAACTTGGTGTCCATCCAGCTTCCGGGCGGCTGGTTCTTCGGCAGGACGTCGAACTTGGCGGATGTGGGACCCGACTGCCGGAAGGAGACGGCCTTCAGGTCGCCGACGCTCACCCTGAGGGATCCGTAGCGGCTCTGGATGACGAAGTCCTCGGCGAGAACCTGCCCCTTGATCGTCATCCTCGTCGTCTGGACCTGGTCGTCGATCCCCTCCACGCCGGAGGGGGCGTCGCCCGCGCCCGCCTGGCTTTCCTTCAGCGCCTCCAGCTCGCCCGCGAGGATGCCGGAGCGGCTCTTGATCTCCTCGTTGTCGGACTCTGCGGCGAGGCGGATGAACGGCAGGGCGTGGGCGCCGATTCTCCGCAGCGCCTCCATGGCATCCTCGCGCGCGTCGAAGTCCTCATCGCCCAGCCGTGCGATGAGCTCCTGTACCTGCTTCTTGAGCGATGCGTCGATCCTCTGCGCAAAGCGCACCTGGACCAGCTCTGCGAGCGGGATCCGCAGGACGCCGTAGCGCGTCCTGACACCGAGGGCCTCGAGGCGCGGCGCGCCCGCCACCTTGCCGCCGTCGCGGAGGAAGAAGACGGGCGGAGATGGCTCGGAAGGCTTGATCTCGCCGTCCGGCTCGGTGCGCTCGCGCGCTTCGTCTTCCTCGGGCGCCGGAGGAGGCAATCCCACACCGACCGCGCGCACGAGCTTCTGCGCGTTCTGCGCGGGCAGGAGCGCGAGCGGCGCGAGAGCGACGACGAGTCCGAGAAACAACGCCGTGAAGGATCCGTGAAGCGTGTTCACTGCCGGTCAACTCCGTGAGAAGCGCAGGAGAGGTCTTCGGCCGTCCCGAGCGTCCGCGCCGAGCCTCAGCCATCATATTCCCCCGAGGAGCCCGGCTCCACCGGGAAGTCGGAGCGGGCGCGCCGGGCTTTCACCGGAGGGGGCGCGCCCCGCGGCGCGCGGCGGCAGGCCGCCGCAGGCTCCACCGCCTCGCCTCGAGCGGGTAGACTGCTCCTCATGGAATCGCCGCCAGGAGTCTCCACCGGCCAGCGCGTGGTCGTCCTCGGCGGGGGCGTCGTCGGCCTCGCCGCGGCCCGTGAGCTCGCCGGGCGGGGCCTGGATGTCTCGGTCATCGAGGCCCGCCGGGTGGGGGAGGGCGCTTCCTCGGCCTCGGTGGGCGTTCTCTCAGCGCC
>JAFGKN010000774.1 GCA_016928605.1 Planctomycetota bacterium
GGAGCGGCCGGCGGCGTCCGGATCAGCGGATCGCTCCATCAGCTCGGCGATCTCCTCCACGGCGAAGGGCTCCGCCAGGGCGGCGCTCCAC
Organism: Planctomycetota bacterium; assembly: GCA_016928605.1. GTDB lineage: Bacteria > Planctomycetota > UBA8108 > UBA8108 > UBA8108 > JAFGKN01. Next base: position 92 of record JAFGKN010000774.1, read on the forward strand.
TCGACGACGCGGCGCGGAAATCCCTCAAGGCGCGCGATGCTGCGGGCTGCGAGCTCCTCGAGCGAGCCCGGCACGCGGAGCTCCGCCGCGCGCTCGAGCTGCCAGCCGTCGCGCGTCCAGACGAGCGCTCCACGCTCCAGGAGCATCCGGAGGAACTCCTCGATGAAGAGCGGGTTGCCGCCGGAGTCGGCGTGCAGCGTCTGGAGGAACTCCGCGGGAAAGACGCCGGCGCGGCCCAGCAGCTCCTCGGCGTAGCGCTCGACATCCTCGAGGCACAGCTCGCTCACCGCGATCGTCTCGGCGGAGGGGAGGCCGCTGGCCGGTCGGTCCGGTGTCTCTCGCTGACCGAGATGCTCGGGCCGCGAGCGCTCTCCGGCATCTCCGCGAGCGGCATCTGCGCGGTTTTCTCCGTCTGCGGCGGTGATGAAGGAGAGAAAGCAGGGGCGCGAGCGCTCGACCATGCGAGCGAGGAGCGCGATCGCTTCGCGGCTGAGCGAGTCGGCGAGGTGAAGGTCGTCGATGAGGAGGACGCAGGGGCGGGCGCGCGCGGCGTCGAGGAGCAGTCGGGCGAAAGCGTGGGCGAGATCCTCCGCCGCGATTTCCGTGACGCCTCCCTCCGGCTCGCCGCCTTCGGGCTCCAGCTCGGCGAGGAGGCGCTCGATCTGCCGGTCGGCGCGCTCTCCTCCAGTGGGCGCGAAGCCGAGCTGGCGCAGGATGCGGCGCATCAGGTGTCCCGGAGAGTCGTGCTCCTCGCAGCTCTCCGAGATGACGGGCATCTCCTCGATCTGAAGGCGCCAGCGCACCTCGTGCAGGAGCCGGCTCTTGCCGATGCCGAGAGGGCCGCTCAGAAGCGCCGCCGCGCCGTCACCGCTCGAGGCGGACTGAGCGCGCCGCACGAGCCGCGAAAGCAGATCGTCGCGGCCGACGAGCACCGAGGCGAACGAGGGGATCGGAGGATCGCGGCGGGCATCCTCTCCGAAGAGGCGCGAGAGCACATCCGCCGCATCGCGCGGGCGGCTCCGCGGATCCTTCTCGAGCAGCCGTCGCGTCACGTCCGCCCACGCGCCGAGCTCGGAGGGCAGCTCGGGCGGCTCGCGGCGCAGGTGCGCCTCGATGACGTCGCCGGCGGTCTCTCCCCGGAAGGGGACCTCGCCGGAGAGGATCTCGTGGAGGATGACTCCCAGGGAGTAGAGATCGCTGCGAGGATCTTCCCTCTCCTCGCGCAGCCTCTCGGGCGAGAGGTACTCGACGGTGCCGCTCACCGCCTCTCGGCGCGCGTCGACCCTGCGGGCGAGGCCGAAGTCGACGAGCTTCACGGCGGGCGCCGCGCCGCCTTCCTCCTCCATCTCGTCCACGAGGATGTTGGCGGGCTTGAGGTCGCGGTGGAGGATGTTCCGGCTGTGGAGGAACTCGAGCGTGACGAGGATCTGTCGGACGATCTCGGCGAGCCGCGGATCGCCGGCGCGCCGGGGCGGCGGCGGGAGGCGGCGGCGGACGTACGCCGAGAGATCCTCGCCGCGGCAGAGCTCCATGGTGAAGTAGGGGCGGCCATCGGGCGCGAGGCCGTAGTCGAAGACGCGGGCGAGATGCGGATGGCGGTGAGACGCGAGGAAGCGGAACTCCTCGGCGGCGAGGAGGCGGCCGCCGGCCTCTCCCCCGGCGGCGAGCCGCTTGAGGGCCACCTCCTTGCGGCTGAGCCGGTCGAGCGCGCGGTACACACGGCCGGTGCCTCCCTCGCCGATGACGGCCAGGATCTCGTAGCGCCGGCCGACTTCATCGCTTTGCATCAGACTGTGCCCTCGCTGGACCGAGCCCGCCGCGGCGGATCGCGCCCGCTGCCGGCTGCGCCCTATCCTACCACGGTGACAAGAAGGTTGTCAGATGCGGATTTCCGGTCACAGCCGCCGGCCGTTGGCTCTGATGTCCCGGGACGGCTCGGATGATCGCCCCGGCGTCCAGGCGCCGGCGCGCGTCCTGACCTGGCCCTGAGGCCAGTCTCGCATCGAGGGAAGATTCTATGCATCGAAACGGAGACATAGTGAGAGCGGATCCAGAGGTACGGGTTCCTTTGGTGACCGTCGACTCCTGCGAGCCGCGCCACCCGAGGCTCGAGGGGAGGCCGGCGCGTCGGCGCGCTCGCTGTCCAGGAGGTTTCGATGGGCTCGGCGCAGGGCTCCGCGGTTACAATCTCGCCATGGGCATCGGTTCCCGCCGGACTTGGTCGAACGGGCGTGCGGGATGCCCGATCCTGGCGCGCGAGACGAATTCACTCGCATCCAGGGCCTCGCACTCGGCTCGGCTCTGGAGACGGGCGGCGTGCCCCGACGGCACCGAGAAGGACGAAAGCACCCGGCGCGAGGGTCGTCTCGAAGATCGCCGAGAGGTGTCCCTCCGAACAGGGGATGAGCGATGGCTTCCGAAGAGCTGAGGATGTGCCCCGAGTGCGGCGAGGAGATACCCGCAGGAGAGACGCACTGCTCCAGCTGTCACCAGCCGGCACCCGCGCCCGACGACACGATCAACATCCTTCAGTCGAGTGATTTCGGCCTGGCGGAAGGAGACGGATCCTCATCTGCGGCGCATCCCGCGGCGCATCCGCTCGCGCTGCCGGGCATCTTCGAGTGCGACGAGTGCGAGCGGCTGATCGAGACGCAGTACCAGATGGGAGAGGCCATCGTCCCCAAGTACTGCCCGTGGTGCGGCCAGCCGGTCGAGTCCCTCCTCGGGCGGGAGCTCGATGGATACAGGCTGGAGAAGGCCCTCTCGCAGGGCGGCTTCGGCGCCGTTTACCTCGCGTCGAACATCACCGAGCCGAAGATGAAGGCGGTGGTCAAGATCCTGCGTCCGGCCATCACCTACAGCCAGCCGGAGTTCATCAAGATCTTCGTCGAGGAGGCGCGCTTCACCGAGTCCGTGGGGCAGACCTGCTGGAACATCGTCCGCGTCTCGAACGTCCGCGAGAATCCCTGGCCCTACTTCTTCATGGAGTACATCCGCGGCTGCACGCTCGAGAGCTACGTCAGGGAGAGACGCGACCGGTGGGTCCCTCTGCGCGAGGGCATCGGCTACCTGCGCGGTATCGCCAAGGCCCTCGCCGCGACGCAGAAGCGAGGCCGCGTGCACCGCGACCTGAAGCCACTCAACATCATGGTGATCCGGAGCCACGAGGTCCCCAGCGCCGAGGATCGCATCAAGATGCTCGATTTCGGGCTGGCGATGAAGATCGCGAACCGTCCCGGCGGCATGTGCTCCGAAGCTTCCGCCGTCAGCGCCGATGCTTCGAAGATCGCGGGCGATTCTCCCATGCAGACGGCCGGCACGCCGGAGTACATGTCGCCGGAGGGCTTCAATGGCCTGAACACGTTCGCGGGGGACATCTACTCCTTCGGGATCACCGCGTACGAGCTGCTCACGGGGAAGAAGCCCTGGAGCGAGCCCCCCGAGGGCACCAACCGGCTGACCTACTGGAAGGACTGCCACCAGACCAAGCTGCCGACGCCGATCCGCGACGTCCGCCCCGAGATCCCCAAGTGGCTGGCTCGCGTGATCATGCAATGCCTCGAGAAGGCTCCCGACTCGCGGGTCGAAAACGCCGAGGAGCTGCTCAACCGCCTTCGCGCCCCGAGCTCTCGCTGGTGGTGGCTCGCCGGCGCGGCCGCGCTCCTCCTCGTCGTGATCACGGTCTGGGCGGTGGTGTTCTCTCCGCGTACGGCAGAGATCGAGGCGTGGTACGTCGGCAAGAAAGCGCTGCCCGTCGTCGAAGGGACTCCGACGCTCTACGTGAGGGACGCCGTCGACCTCGTCCAGCGCACCATCTCGCGGTTTCCGGAGGGGAGGCAGCCGCCCGAACAGCGGGGAGGCACCATCGCGGACCTCCACGATCTGGCGTGGAGCGCTTCGGGGCCGGGCGCTGAGGCGGTCCAGTTCGATAGCGACGAGCCGGGCCAGCTCCGCATCCGGTTCCAGGATCCGCCCCGGGACATCTTCGGCAAGACCATCAGGATCGAGGGATCTCGGATCGGACTCCTCGAGAGCACTCGAGTCGGCGGAGCCATCCGGATCGTGCGCGATGATGAACCGCCGCGCGTGGTCGGCCCGATCGGCTTCACGCCGGAGTCGAGCCCCGGAAAGCCGGCACCGCTCTCTCCGAAGGCGAGACTCCGCAATCACGGTGTTCTGCTCGTCGCGGAGGTGCGCGATCTGCACCTCGATCCGGAGTCCATCGAGCTCCACGCGGTCCGCCTGAGCGCCGACGGCACCGCCGCCGCCGATCCTGTGCGGGGCGAGCGACTGCCGGCCGGTGGGGAGAGCGCCTGGTCCTTTCGCCTCGAGAGCCTGACGAGCGGCAAGTACCTCGCTTCCGTCCACGGCAGGGACCTCGCCGGCCGCGAAAGCGAGGGGGGCACGAGCTGCGAGTTCGTGCTCGACGAGAGCCTGGAGTTCACCCCTCCCACGAAGGATGCCTTCCTCGCCGACGGGAGAGCTTTCTTCGAGTTCGGCGTCCGCGAGGAGATCAGCGAGATCATCCTTCGCGACGAAGAATCGAAGGAAGCGACGGAGCACTGGATCTACCCCGCGGAAGGCATCGACAACCGCGACCGGCTTCTCGAGCGTCTCCGGCAGGGCCTCCGATCCATCACGCTGGCCGACCTCGAGCCAGGGAAGAAGTACTTCCTCGCAGCGGCGGTGGATGAGGGGCGGCAGTCCTTCTCCGCCTCCCTCCAGGTACGCGACACGGCCTTCGCCGAGCCCAACCAGCTCGGAGGCGCGCTCGTCCTGCGCTGCGAGCTTCCCCCACCGCTCCTGATCGACAGCATCTCGATCCAGGTCTTCGGATCGCAGACCGTCGAGAGGTCCTTCCCCGGCGATGCGGACGGCGCCGTGAGGCGCATCCCGATCTCCTTCGCCGACGGCGGCAAGCTGCTCGATACCCGGATCCGCGTCCAGTTCGAGAAGGGGCAGGTGACGGAGGCCTCCTGCGCCGAGGCCGCCAGGGTGGAGATCGACGCTGTCCGTCCGCGAGCGGACTTCTCCTTTCGCATGACGCCCGACAAGGTCGAGAGGCGGGAGCTGGTCTTTCGCGATGCGCTGAACCGCGAGCTTCGCTGCCGGCTCGACATCGAGCTGGACGCTTCTCCCCCGCGACTCGCCGTCTCTCTCACGGCGGGAGAGAAGGAGCTCAACGAGGCGGCGTACTACGACCCGAAGTCGGGCGAGAAGATCGTGCTCAAGGTCACGGCGAACGAGCCGCTCGAGAGCGTCAAGGCCAAGATCGGAGATGAGGAGACGCCGCTCGATCCCAGCGACACGTCGCCCCAGGTGTGGTCCCTGCCGATCGACGTCCAGCGCTTCCGGCTCGACGAAGGGACACACATCCTCAGCGTGGTGGCCACCGATCTCGTCGGACACCAGGGAGAGGCGAGAAGGGGCTTGACGATCAATCCCGCACCTCCTCGCGTCCAGAAGAACGAAGCGACCATCCGCACCCTGCGGCCGGTGTTCTCCGTCGTCGATCGCAACGGCGTCGACATCGAGCATGCACGATTCGTCCTCCGTCCGGAGTCCGGCTCGGAGGTCCCGGTGGTCGCCGGGGATGTCTCGCCTCCGCCGGCCGGTGAAGAGCTGCCCGCGGCGGTCAACTTCACGCTCGACCTCGAAGGCCTGCCGGAGGATTGCGGGAGATTCACCCTCCGGGCCACCATCCCGGACGGCAGCGGCCGCGAGGAGCCTTTCGAGCAGACGTTCGAGTTCCGGCGTCCCACGGCCCAGTGGCAGGAGACGGTCACGTGGCGCCGTCTTGAATGGGTCCGCTGCGTGCGGAGCGACGGAAGCTACTTCTACGTCTCGCGCACGGAGGTGAGCAATGAGCTCTTCAACCACCCTGATGTCATCCGCGGGGGCGAGTACGTGGATCCGGACCTCAGGGCGAGGCTCGAGGAGCAAGGCATCGAGCGGCTGCGGCCGAAGTACTGGTCGGAGCACGGCGACTACCCGCGCTACGGGGATAGCCGGAGAGAACCCATGGCTCCGGAGAGATTCCCCGTCGTGGGGATCTCCCCCGAGGAGGCGGAGTTCTTCAGCCGCAAGGTCTTCGGTGGGAGGCTTCCGACGCTCGCCGAGTGGCACGTCGCCTCGCGCCTCGGAGAGGCGGATGGCAAGGCCCCGTGCCTGGATTTGAAGCCGTCGAGCTGCATCGTGTGCAGCCAGACGGCCGGGGCGTTTCCGGGGCATCGCGCGGACTGGATGTTCTGGGCTGGCAGGTGGCTTCGCTGGACTCCCTGCCACGTCGATTTCGACCCTTGTCCGCCGGACGCCTCCTCAGTGCCCGTCTGCAGCTTTCTCCACCTCGTGGGCAACGCCGGAGAGATCGTGCGGCTGGAGACCGCGAGCGGAGAGGGGATGAGCTACAAGATCGTCGGCGGAACGTTCGAGTGGAGCCTCGAAAGCACGACTCTCGATAAGCCGCCGACCGACTACGATCCGGATCAGCGTTCCTACGACGTGGGCTTCCGGATCGTCATCGACGTCAAGGATGCCGGCGAGGACTTCCGCCGGGAGGCGACGCGAGCCCTCGCGGCCGGCGAGTGAGAAGCAGGAGCATGGCCATGTTGCGAGCGACACGAGTATCGAGCGCGCTGCTGTCCGGAGCAGTGTGGGCCTCCCTGTGCATGGCCGCCGCCGGCTGCTCCGAGGCCCAGCGGCAGCGGGAGCGGCCGGAAGGGCTCCTGCCTTTCGTGGTGAGCATCCGGGGGATCGACGTCCGCGCCGATTCCGCTCCGGGTGGGGGGCTGGAGGATGCCTGGATCCCGCCGCTCATCCGGGAGCCGCAGCGCTTCAAGGAGTCGCTCGCGGAATCGCTCGCGGAGTCGGCGATCTTCACGGACGTGCTCCTGGACGGCGACGAGTCCATCCCGTCCGATCTCGAGCTGCAGTTCTCCGTCAGCGGCGACGACTTCGGGAGGGGGAGCGTGGAGGCCGGCGGCGCGGTCTTCTCGACCCTGGCATGGCTCTTCCTCGGACCGGTGTCGTGGTTCATCGACAACCGCGAGTACCTCGACTCGAACGTCATCCTCAGTGTCAGCCTCTGGCTTCCCGAGGATCCCGAGGCGCCCGGCGCGACCCGCCGGCCGCTCTTCAAGGAGGATCTGCTCCTCAAGGGGATGGAGCTCGACTTCTCCGAGCGTCTGGACACGAGGAACGTCGCTCTCAACATCTTGCTGCCCCCGTGGTGGAGCGATGGCAACCTCGAGGCGGCGGGAGCCAGCCTCGTCGCGCGCTCGGTCGACTTCTTCAGGAAGCAGGCTCCCGATCGCATCATCGCGCGTCTTCCCGGACGCCATCACGAGGCGCTCGCGAGCTTCCTCGTGTATCCGCCGGAATCCGAGGAGGTGGTCCTGATCGCGCGCCAGCCCATCAAGCGGATCGCGATCACTCCGCTCCGCCGCAGGGCGCTGGCGCCGCGCCAGCTGAACCCCGAGGAGGAGGGCTGCCGCCTGGACGGTGATCTGGACCGCGCCGCCATCAGCGAGGTCATTCTCTTCCTCTCGCGCTGCAAGGTCGGCATCGACGCCGATCCGAAGACGGACCGCTTCTACCGCATCCCGCTCTCGAGCGCCGAGACCGGCTACGTCCGCATCGAGGCGAAGGTCGAAAGCGGCGTCGCCCGCTGGACGATCTTCCGTCCCCGAGCAGCCACCCCGGAGAGGAGTCCGACCGTCGATCTGGCCGCGGGGCAGCCGGCCCGCGGATAGCGTCCCTGAGAAGCATCCCTTCGAACGAGCAACTGTCATGTCTTCAGACGAACCCAAGAAGAAGAGCGACACCGAGAAGGCGGAGATCGTATTCCAGGAGGAGTTCGTCCGGCTCCGGGAGCTCGGTGACAAGCCCAGCATCGAGGATCTGTGCTCGCAGCATCCAGAGCTGGCCGATGCGCTCCGGATCCTGCATTCCTTCTACTGGCTCCACAGGACCGATGCGCCGCTCGGGGTCGCGACAAGCGCCATCAGCGGCCGCTGGCCCCAAGCCTCCGCGTCCGAGGCGGCCCGGGATCCCGGGAGCGTCCGCTACTGCATCCGCTGCGGGCGCGAGCTCGTCGCCACGCGGCTCTGCCCCGACTGCGGCGCCGCGAACTTCTTTCGCCACATCCCCGCTCCGGAGAGGCGGCGGAGCTCGAAGAAGCCGCCTCGGAGGCGCGCGCCGCTCGCCGCAGCGAGAGCGACGCGGCCGGCTGCGGCCGGCAGCGTCGGCGCGAATCCTCCGGATGACCGGGTGACGATGGTCCGCCGGCCGGTCGCCCTGCTCCGCCGCGTGGCTCCGCCTCACGACGAGCACGTCCTGTATCCGGGCATCACCGATGTGGGCGCGCGGCGTCCGGCGGGAGTGCTGATCGACGAGCCGGCCATCTCATCGCGCCACGCCCGGATCGCGTGCCGCCTCGGCGAGGCGGGGCAGCCCGAGATGGCGATCATCGACCGCGGCTCGACCAACGGGACCTTCGTCAACGGCAAGCGGGTGAAGAAGCGAAAGCTCGCGTCGGGCGACCGCGTGCGCTTCGCGGACATCGAGTTCGAGCTGAAGATGCTCGCAGGTGAAGAGCCGCGCC
>JAFGKN010000152.1 GCA_016928605.1 Planctomycetota bacterium
CCGCCCGATCGCGTCGTCGTCGCTCCTTGCCCGCCGGCTCCTCGCTCGGCCTCGGGCCTACGGAGCGTCTACTGAAATAGGCTCTTAGGCAGGGAGCAGATTCCGGCTATCCGATGAGGATCATCGGCCGAGGTTTCTTACAGAGATTCCGCCGATGGCTCGCTCTGCCGGAGCTCGGGGCGTAACGCGAGCGGCGGACCGGCGCAGTGTCACTCGCCGGCCAAGTCCTCGAGTGCGCGCGCCAGCCGGTGGCGCGCTCTGTGGAAACGGACGTGTGCGGCGGCCTCGGTCGTATCGAGGAGAGCGGCCACCTTGGGCCATGGAAGATCCAGGAAGAGACGGCACACCACTATCTCGCGGTCGCGGATGCGAAGCTCGCCGACGGCTCGGCAGAGCCTGTCGAACGTCTCGGAGCGCAGGACCCGGTGGCTCGGCCGCTCGCGGCTGCTATCCGAGAGATCGCTCCCGGTCGGAAAACGGGTTTCTCGATCGAGATCGCGGCAGGCCGCGCTCCAGTAACGGGCCGTCTTGAGGATCTTGTGCTCCACGATCCGGTAGACCCAGACGAGGAAAGCCCGCTCTGAAGGAAACGAGCAGCCCTCGGCGCTCTCGATGATCTCCAGAAGGACCTCCTGGGCGATGTCCGCGGCCTCCACTCGCCGGTGAAGACGGCGGTCGAGCTGGGAGCGGACGATGCGCTCGACCCGCCGTCCGTAGCGCCGGCAGATTTCCTCGCGGGCGGCCCTGTCGCCTCGAGAGAGGCGCTGGATCCAGCCGGTGGGGGAGACACCGTCGTCGCCGGGCGGAGCGCTTCTCACTGGCTCTGGTCTCCTGAACCGGTGGACTGATGCCCCGGACGTAAGATGGCGATGCCCGGAATCCGGGAGAGGACGAGAATCTCGTCTCGACCATCGGCATCGAGGTCCGCGCTTTCGAGGGCCTCCAGGTCGGGGCTCGCGTACTCGATGCTGACCTCCGGCAGGGCGCCGGTTCCGTTCCCGAAGAACAAGAGCACTTCACCGGCGACCGATCCCACCGCGATGTCCAGGTACCCGTCGCCATTCGCATCGAGCGGCTCGACGTCCACTGCGTCCACGGCGACCGGGAAAGACGTGGGGAGGGGAGCGGAGAATTGCCGTCCCTTCCTCGCCAGGAACACCGAGAGCTGCGAGCTGCGATCGTCGGCGAGGATGATGTCTTCCATGCCATCCCCGTTGACATCCGCGGCTCGGGCGAGTCCCCGGACGCCGGAGGCGACCTGGATCTCAGAGCCGGAGCCGGGAAGATGTGCGACGAGCAGTTCGCCGTCCTGCCGGACGACGAGGATATTCGCGAGGCGTCGATCATTGCAGCTGAGCCAGCCGTGTGAGGCGCTGCGGACGGCGGCCGAGTGGTCGACGCTCCAGAGCCGCTCGAGAGCACCGGAGCTGACGTCAAAGAGGCAGGTCTCTTCCTCGGTGACTGCCAGCACAAGGTCACCGGCATCCGTCGTGCTCACCGGCTCCCAGGCGAGGAGTGGGCTGTGCATGACGCCGACGATCTCTCCCTCGGTGACCACCGGCAGCCAGGAGATCAGGTCAGGATCCTCGGGATCGATGGCGAAGGCAGGCGACTTGCCCCGCTGGTAGACGAGTCGACCGGACGGGCCATCGTGGATGAGGAGACCCGGCGCCTCGACGTCCGCGATGAACCGCCCGAGCAGCACTCCGTCCACTTGCTCCAGAAGTCCATCCTCGTAGAGGATGGAGCAGCGATCCAACGGGCTGGCGAGGGAGCCGAGGTTCAGGATCTCCTCGGCCGGAGTGGCTGGAGGAAAGTACTCGAGATCGACCCGCGGCCGATCCGTGGCACGATCGCGATCCTCGACGAGCATCGCCGCGAGGTGGCCGCCATCCGTCTCCTGTCGCAAGGCGAAGCCGCGTGCACGCCCTCGCTGGTTGTCCTCGCCGATCAGGATCGGATCGACGAGGAGGAGCTGGCAGTCCTCTGGGCAACCTGCCCGCTCGTACACCTCGAGCCGGGGATAGGTCTTGGTGGTGACGTAGAGCGTCAGCGTCTGGAGTGGATCTTGCCGGTAGAGCACGGAGAACTCCTCGGGAGATCCCTCGATGAAGGACTCCTCGCGGATCTCCCAGATGCTCTCGCAGCCTTCACCGGGAATCGGAAAGACGTTTTCGAGAAAGATCAGCTTCCCCGCATCCTCGTCGGCTATGATCAGGTCAGGCCGGCCTTCCGCATCGGTGTAGAGATCGAGGAGCATGAGCCGCTCGGGATCCTCGCCGGGATAGACCTCGCAGGGGCCATCGATGATTCGCGCATCCCACGGGCTCTCCATGCGATTGTAGTAGACGCTGACCACCTTGTCGTTGGAGGCCACCAAGAACCGCATCGGATGGTCGTAACCGATGGCGTCGTTGTCGGTCGTCAGATACTCCACCTCACCATCAGCCTCCAGCCCATCGAGCGCAAGGGGGCGATACGGGTCGGGATCGTTGTCCTGATCGAAGAAGATCCTCTCGGTGGCGGAACCTCCCGAAAGCGCCGCGGGATTTCCGAAGAGGATATGGACCTTGTTCCCGTTGGCTGATCTTCCTTCGCAGGCGACGAGGAGATCGAGCGCAGCATCTCCGTTGACGTTGGCGAGGCCGAGGCGGCGCGGATCGTCGAGCGTGCGGTAGAGCTGGATCTCCGGCCGCTGTCTCGGACCGCCGGCGGCGGGGAGAACGGCGACGAAGTCTCGGGTGGCATCTGTGCGGACAGGGATCAGCACGTCGGGAAGGCGCTCCGGATCGAGCTGCGCCACCAGCGGCTTCTGAGTTCGCGGCGAGAGCCCTTGCAGCTCCGGAGGCACGTATCCATCGACGAAATCCAGGAGGAGTCCATCGGCGAGGAACCGCGGACCTCCATCGCCGCTGTTCCGGAAGAGATGGAGCCGGCCGGACTCGGTGGAGGCGATGATGTCATCGCCGTTCACGCCGTCCATGTCGGCGGCGATCAGAGCGTCGAGCTCACCGCTCGCGACGAAGTGGCGCTCCGTGCGACCGGCAGGACGACCGGTCGAGGGGTCGAGGAAGACGATGACGATCTCCTGGTCCTCGCCGCTGATCATGGCGAGAAGAGGCTCCGTCTCGTCTTCGCCGGCGAAACCGAAGGCCAGATCGTTGAGGGTCGCCGCGCCCGGCGCATTCTCCCCCGACTGGCCTGCTCCTGGATAGTAGAAAGGCCTGCTCCCGACCTCGGGCCCGGGAGAGTTTGTCAGCAGGATGCCGAGCAGCGCCGGATTGACCGATACGGTGACGACATCATCGCAGCCATCCTCGTTCAGGTCGCCGGTGTCCAGCGCCTGGGGGATGCCGGGGAG
>JAFGKN010000775.1 GCA_016928605.1 Planctomycetota bacterium
CCTCGCTCCCTCGAGCGCGAGCGTGACCGGGGACGATTTCTCGTGGACCTACGACGTGACGATGCCGCCCGGATCCACCGTGTGCCTCCTTCACGTCGCCGCGCAGAACCCGGACCGCAAGGCGGCCCTCAAGAAGGTCGAATCGCTCCTGTCGCTCGAGTGGCTCTCCCGGGTGGAGATCCCTCCAGCCCTGGCGGAATCCGTAGCGAACTTCCCTCTCGCGGAGGGCGATCTCTTCATCCGGGGAGATGCCAACTCCAGCGGCCGGGTCGACCTGAGCGACGGCGTCTTCATCCTCAACTACCTCTTCCTCGCCGGCCCCGAGCCCGAGGTGATGGACGCCGCCGACGCGACGGACGACGGGCGGATCGACATCTCCGATCCGATCCGCGTGCTCCTCTATCTGTTCCAGGGTGGGCTGCCGCCTCCTCATCCGTTCCCGGAGCCGGGCAGGGACTTCACGTACGACGAGCTTTGATCGAAGGACCGCGGCGGGCAGACCGCGCTGGAGGACTGGAGCTCGCCGGTCGCGAGGCGGCGGCCGGTGAGTCTCCGCCGCCGGCGAGCCTCGACGTCCCCGAGAGCGTCCTCACCGACCCTCTCGACGAGGCAGGACTTCGCGACAGCCCAGATCGCGCGCGGGGTGCTATCATCTTGCTGTCAATTGCGCGGAGGTCGACCCATGGCTCAGCTGATCGTCCGGGAGCTCGATCACGGGATCGTCCAGGAGCTGAAGGCGCGCGCCAAGCGCCGCGGCCGGTCGCTCGAAGCCGAGCTTCGCGAGATTCTCGCGCGCGGCGCGGCAGGACCGTGTCGAGGCGAGAAAGCTCGCGCAGCGCATGCGCCGGAAGCTCGCCGGGCCCGCTCACTCCGATAGCGGCGCGCTGATCGCCAAGGATCGGTCTCGATGACCTGCTGGGTACACGTCGAAGACATGGCCTGAGGCGTACGCGGTGAGCTAACCGCTCTCGCGCGTCGAGTCCTCGACCAGTTTTCCGTCCAGGAGGCGGATGATCCTCCGGGCGCGGCGCGCCAGCGTCTCATCATGGGTGACAACGAGGACGGTGCGCCCCTCGGCGGAGAGCTGCTCGAGCAGGTCGATGATCTCGTTGCCGCTCTGCGAGTCGAGGTTGCCGGTCGGCTCGTCGGCGAGGATGACCGGCGGCTCGTTGGCGAGTGCGCGGGCGATGGCGACTCGCTGCTGCTGGCCTCCGGAGAGCTCGGCGGGACGATGGCCCCTCCGATCTCCCAGGCCCACGCGGTCCAGCAGCGCGCCGGCCCTTCGCTCGCGCTCCGCCGGTCGCACTCCGGCGAACCGCATCGGCAGGGCGACGTTCTCGAGTGCGGTCAGTCGAGGCATCAAGTGGAACCGCTGGAAGACGAAACCGATCTTCCGGTTGCGGATCTCGGCGAGCGCCGGGATGTCGAGCGAGCCGACCTGGAGGCCATCGAGGGTGTAGTCTCCAGCGGATGGGCGGTCCAGGCAGCCGAGGACGTGGAGGAGCGTCGACTTGCCCGACCCCGAGGGGCCGAGGATCGCGGCGTACTCGGCTCTGCTTACCTCGAGCGAGACATCGCGCAGCGCTCCCACGCGGGTCGGCCCCATGTCGTAGTACTTGCTCACGTCTCGAAGGTGGATCATCGAGCTCATTCCTCCCGCAGCGTCTCCACGGGATCGAGGCGCGCCGCCCGGCGCGCGGGAAAGTAGCCGGCGGTGGCTCCGGCGATGGCGAGGACGAAGGTGACGAGGAGCGCCGTCGCGAGGGACACCTCCGCGGTGCCGAAGTATCCCCGCGCGTCTTCCCCGAGCGGCAAGCGGTTGAAGAGCCACAGGACCACACCGCTCCAGACGATGCCGATCACCCCGCCGCTGAACGTCACGAGAAGCCCCTCGACGATCATCCCTCCGAGCACGCTCCGCGGTCGAGCTCCCAGCGCCATCTGGACGCCGATCTCTCTCCGCCGTTCCTCGACCATCACGAACATCGTGTTCGCCACGCCGATCAGCGCGACGAGCAGTCCGAGCAGTCCGACGATGCCCATGAGGATGCGCGTGCCGCCGAGGATCTCCTCCGTCATGCGATTGGTCGCAATCTGGTTGTGGAACAAGAGCGATGCCTCGTCCCTCGCATCGAACCCCTTGATCGGCCCCAGCGCCCGGTAGACGTCTCGCAGCACGCGCCGGTCGTCGTCGGGAGACTCGAGACCGATGATCAGGTAGCTGACGTACTGCCAGCCGCGGAGGTCCTGGAAGGTGGTGGAGGGGATGAAGATCTTCTCCCGGTCGTACCCTTCGTAGCCGCTGAGGCTGATCTTCTCCCGCATCACCCCGACGACAGTGAATGGCGTGCCCCGGATCTCGATCGTCTCGCCCACCGCGGCCCGGGGACCGAAGAGCCTCCGCTTGACCTCGTGGCCGAGGAAGGCGATCCGGCGTCGTTCAGACACGTCTCGCTCGCTGAGGAATCGTCCACCCGGGCGCGGCAGGATGCGCCGCAGCTCGCCGTAGCAGGCATCCACGCCGTGAAGCCTCACGTTCGACTGGCGGTCTTTGAATGCAGCGAGCTCTCCGAAGTTCTGGAACTCCGAGCTGACCGCGCGAACGCCTCGCACTCGCCTGCGGATCCAGTCCGCATCCTCCCGGCGGAGCCCGATCCACCGCCCGGCGGGAAGTCCAGCATACGGTCGTGTCGTCGCGCCGCTCCAGAAGCGGATCATGTGCTCGCCCGAGTTCCGCATCGCCTCGCCCATCGCGGCGTTGAATCCCTCGCCGAAGGAGAGCACCACCGTGAGGCTCAGCGTTCCCCAGACGACTCCGAGCAGCACGAGCAGGATGCGGCTGCGATCGGCGAGGAGCTCTCGAATCGTCTGCCGGAGCCACTCCATGCGCATCACCTCTCGACAAGCGCCCTGACCGGGTCGAGCCGGGCTGCTCTTCGAGCCGGGAAGTAGCCGGCCAGCAGCGCGACGCTTCCCAGGAGGAGGGTGGTCAGGACGGTGACGGCCGGAGAGATTCGCGGCTCTCCGATGGTCTCGGGCGCGGGAGTGAGACGGACCACCATCGTGACGCTCCACGAGAGGAAGAATCCGACGAGGCCGCCCATCGCCACCAGCACGAAGGTCTCGGCCAGGACTCCTCTCAGGATGCGTCCGGGCCGCGCGCCCAGGGCCATCTGGATGCCGATCTCGTGGGTCCGCTGGCGCACGCGGATGAACATCAGGTTTCCGATGCCGACGCCACCGACGAGCATCGTCAGGATGCCGGAGCCGGCCAGCATGATCTCGAAGCCGAGAAAGGCGTAGTGCCGCAGGCGCTCATCCTCGAGCCGGTCCCAGACGTACAGCGCCTGGCGGTCGTCAGGATCGAAGCCGCACCGCCGTCCGAGGACCTCGTAGACTCTCCGGAGTGCGCGCGGGTGAAGGTCGGCGCGGCGAGCCCGGAAGACGAAGTTCGAGACGAGGCGGTCGCCGTAGACCTGCTCGTGGGTGGTCACGGGCATGCAGATCCGGTCCGCGTCCTGCCCGCTGTAGTCCGAGTCCTGCCTCTTCGGACTCAAAACGCCGACCACCGTGAAGGGAAGTCCCTGAAGGATCACGGTCCGTCCCAGGACGGGGTCGCGGCCGAAGAGGCCAGTGCGGACGCGATTTCCCAGGACGATCACGCGCCTGCGATCCTCGATGTCTCGCTCGTTCAGGAACCTCCCGCCGGGCTCGATCCTCCACGTGCGCAGCGCCCCGTAAGCCGGAGCGACACCAGAGATCGTGGCGCGGAGGATCTTCGTTCCGACCTGCAGCTGATCCCATGCGATGCACTCCGGGCTGATCCGGCCGAGCTCGGGGATCTGAGCCGCCAGGGCGGCCACATCCTCTCGCTCGATGTTCACTCGGCGTCCGCAACCGAGGCCCGCGAAGTTCATCGTCGTGCGGCTTGGCCAGACGAGCGCGATGCTCTCACCGAAGGCCACGGCTTGCTCGTGCATGTGCTCCTCGAGCCCCGTTCCGAACGCGAGCAGCACGATGACCGAGAACGTTCCCCATCCGAGCCCCAGAAGCGTCGTGGCGGTGCGAGCCTTTTGCTGCCGGAGGCCCCGGAGGAGATCGATGATGCCGCGCAGCGCATCCATGAATGGTTACTCGTAGATCCTTTCGAGAACCTCATCCCCTTCCGAGAGACCGCTGACAACCTCGACGGTCATTCCGTCGCCGAGTCCCGTCTCGATCTCCTTCTCGGTCCGTCGACCTCGCCCATCGAGAACTTCGACATAGGCCTTTCCCGCTCGAAACTCGACGACGCGCTCCGGCAGCACGAGCACGTCGTCCCGCCGCTCGATCTCGATGTCCGCTACGGCCGAGTATCCCGAGCGCAGCTTGACCTCCTCCGGCGGCGTGACGTCGATGCGGATGCCGAAGACCACGGCGTTGTTGCGCTCCATCGCCTTCAGGTCGATGGCGGCCACCTTGCCTGCGACGGTCACTCCGGGGAGAGCGCCGACGCGGAGGTTGGCCGTCAAGCCCTCCTCGAGCTTGCCGACGTCGATCTCGTCGACCGTTCCGCGAAAGACCATGCGGTCCATGTCGGCCAGCACGGCGATGATCGTGCCGGAGCCGTAAGAGCTGGAGGGCACCACCGGCGAGCCTTCCCAGTTGGGGATGTCCAGCACGTGGCCGGCGGTGGGGGCCCTGAGGATGAAATCGAGCTTGCGCCCCTCGATCTCGGCGGAGCCCGTCTTGAGGAGCTCCATCTGCTCCTCGGCCTGCTGCCGCGCGAGCGATGCACCCTCGTACATTCGCTCGAGGTTCTTCGCGCCGAGAAAGAGGCCGGTGAAGAACGAGGCCAGGTGCTTGTAGTCCTTGTACTCGAGGGCACTCTCCTCTCCGATGCGGGCCTGCTTGAGGGCGCGCTCGGCCGTGATGAGGCCACGCTCCGTGAGAATCGGCCTCACTTCTGCGAGAGGCTCGCCTTCCGCGACCTTCTGGCCGAGCTCGACAAAGAGGCGCGAGAGGATGCCGCCCTGGGAGGCGGTGACGGGCACCTCGTAGTACACCTCGATGCGGCCGACGGCGGTGGCGCGGCGCACGACGGTGCCGCGCTCCACGCGAGCCGAGGACGACTCCGCGGTGGACGAGGATCCACCGGAGTCGAGATAGACGGCGACGACGGTGATCGCCGCCAGGAGAGGCACGATCCAGAACAGGTGCTTCATGCTTGGGCCCCCTTCGATGGCGGTGAACAGCTCGTGAGACCGCAGGCTTCTCGGTCGTCGCTACCCGCGGATCTCGAAGTCGTCGATCAGCACGCGGGCGTCCTCCGCGCCCTCGAAGATCAGCTTGAAGTTGTCGAGCACGTCGCCCTCGAGGCTGGGACCCGTCCGCGCCCAGCCCGTCCGGCACTCGATGGCCCGGAACTCGACGTCGCGCCGCTCGCCGGGACGCAGGCTTCCGATGGCGTAGCGGCAGTTGTCCCCGTTCTTCTTCGACCAGATGAGCACGGTCAGCTCCCTGGCCTCCGCGAGCGCCTCGAGCTTGAAGCGGACCGTCGTCGACTCCTTCACCGGCGCGGAGAACTTGTTCCAGACCGAGCATCCCTTCGGGCCGAAGGAGAGGGCCTTCGATCCCTCCGCTGCCCCATCCGCCACCGAGCCGCCCTCGAAGCCGCCGCTCCCCTTCTCGAAGGCCTGCGAGTAGACGGCATCTCCCGGCTCCTCGATGAGCAGCCCCGGCGTCAGGAGCGCGCTCTTCGACGGCCGCGCCTTCTTCTTGCCATCACGCGGCTTTCCCTGCACGGGGCCGATGTACTCGGTCGCGATCACGATGTCGTCGAACCAGACCTCCATCACACGGCTGGAGGGATCCGGATCCTTGTTATGGCGGGCCGGCTGATCGGTGTTGTAGTAGAGGAGCCAGAAGCTGTTGATCTTGAGCTGATCGGTCGTCCGCCAGCGGAAGCCGTCGAACCTGCCGTAGAGCTCGCCGTCGACCCAGAAGGCCTGCACGCCGTCGGCCGCCTCCGGGCTCGAGTTCGCCTCGAGCAGCACCTCGATGCAGTACCAGCGGCCCGGCTCGATCGGCGTCTGCTTGCCGTTGTAGACCGATCCCCACTTCGTCTTCATCTCGTGCCAGTAGGTGTAGAAGTTCCAGACGCCCGGCGGCGGGAACTCGCCCCAGCGGCCGGTCGGCTCGATGCCCGTCGAGAACTTCGCGTCGCCCGGCGGCGTCTCTCCGGCTCCTCCCTTCGGCCAGGGAGTCGGCGTGCGGTCGGCGACGAGATGGACGAAGTGGTGGATGTATCCCGTCTTCTCGTGGAACTTGACGTAGAACCGCGCGTACATGCGGTCGACGCCGCGCGTGTGCGTGAAGAGGTGGCCGTTGTCCTTGATGCGGATGGATAGGTCTCCCGGCGAGGCCTTGTGCAGATCCTTCGAGGGCTCGAAGTTCTCGCGCCTCGTGATGTTCCCCCACCGCGCGCCGATCTCCTCCACGGTGCCGGTCTCGAAGTCCTCGACGAAGAGGACG